>JABUSX010000228.1 GCA_021442545.1 Eubacterium sp.
TTCTATGGATGCCGTGATCAATCCTCTGCGGCATCCGGAAAACGCGGCGCTCGTCAGTATTTTTACGCCCTGTGAGTTTCTTCAGGCGGCCGGAATCTATCCGATGCTGGCGGAAGCCATGGCCAGCTATATCAACGGTACGAAGGCGGAAAGCGGTTTTCTGGATCAGGCGCAGCAGCATGGACTGCCGCAGACCTTCTGTTCTTATCACCGCGTTCTGCTCGGAGCGATCCTTTCTGATGTGATCCCGAAGCCGAAGTTTATTTTTCATACCTCACTGGCCTGCGATGCCAACAGCCTGACATTCCGAAGGGCGGAGGAGCACTGGAAGATCCCCCGCTTCTTTCTGGATATTCCCTATGATGACGGGGAAGATTCCGTCCGTTACGTGGAAGAGCAGCTGCGGGAGTTCCCCGGATTTCTTGAAAAAGAGACCGGCATACGGATCGAGGAGAGGCTTCTGAAGGAGCGCGTTGCTTCCGCGGGGAGGACGATGCGCGCGCTGGAAAACAGCCAGAAGCTGAAGGTCGGAAAATATCTCTCCAACGATCTTACGGATGAGATGTATGAAGTTTTTGCCAATCATGTGCTGCTCGGAACGGACGAGGTCGAACGCTTTGCCGTGCAGCTGGAAGAAGACATGAAAAAGGCGGAGCCTTCGAAGGGCATCCGTCTTCTCTGGATGCACGTTATCCCGTATTACCAGGATGACCTGCGTGCCATGATGAATTTCAGCGACCGCTGTCAGATCATTTCCTGTGACATGAATTATGACGAATACTGCGTCATGGATCCGGAAAAACCCTATGAAAGCATAGCCCGGCGTCTTGTTCAGGATGCCTTCAACGGGCCCGTGTCGAACCGGATTGACCGTACGCTGGAAATGTGCCGTATGCTGGACGTTGACGGGGTCGTGTATTTCTGTCACTGGGGATGCAAGCAGACTCTTGCTTCGTCCCAGGTTGTCAGAAAGGCTCTGGAGGATGCCGGCTTTCCGACCCTGATACTGGACGGGGACGGGTGTGATGCGAGCAACATGAGCAACGGACAGATCCTGACCAGGATGGAGGCATTTCTCGAAATGCTGGAAGCCGGAAAAGAGGGTGGAAGCAAACATGCCTGACCGGAAGATGTACTACATGTGTAAATATACGCCGATCGAGCTTTTTGCGGGTTTCGGCGTGAACTGTGAGCGGCTGGAGCCGGACACCGACAGCTTCGATATGGCGGAAAGCCTCGGTCATCCGAACATGTGCGGTTATGGAAAAGGCCTTCTGGAAGCTGTCATGACCAGGCAGATCCGGGAGCTGATTCTGGTGAACTGCTGTGATGTAGTCCGGCGCGTTTATGATATACTGGAACAGACGAAACAGCTGGATTTCCTGTATCTGCTGGATCTTCCGCACCATGCAGGAGAAGCGGAAGTCCGTCTTTTCAAAAGCCGGATCCGAAGTCTTCTGAAGGCTTATGAGGCTTACAGCGGGATTTCCTTTGATGAAAAGGCGTTTTTATCTTTCTGGGGCGAAACCGGATGCAGAGCCTGTGGGGAGCCTTCTCAGATCTCCGGAAAGGAAGATGAATTCAGCCGTAAGGAAGTGGAAGAGGAGCAGGGCTCCTGGATCAGTCTGCAGGGTGCGCACAGCGGTGCGTTTCTGCCGGAACTGGTAAAGGACTGCATGCCCATGACGGTACGGGACGAGACCTGTACGGGGAATCGGTTTGTCCCACGTCCGGATTTTTCTTCTGCCGGAGAAGAAGATGTCCTTACTCCTTATGCACGTGCCCTGCTGCGTCAGATGCCCTGCATGCGGATGTCGGATGCGTCGCGCCGCAAAGAACTTGGAAAAGGGGCTTCCGGCATCATCTATCACACGATGAAATTCTGTGATTTTTATGGCTTTGAACAGGAGCAGATCGAAAAAGAGAGCAAGGTTCCCTTTGTGGTAGTCGAGACAGACGGGACCCGTCAGAGCGAGGGGCAGCTTTCTACAAGGCTCGAAGCCTTTTCGGAAGAATTTCATTACCGGCAGAGCAGAAACAGAAACGGCAAAGGATCCGGCATGAGGGCTCTTCGGACAGAGGATCATGCAGCGGATCAGAAAGGCGGCCGTTCGGACATAAACGACGGCTGCGGAGAAAACGGGAAAGGCGGCGTAATGGCAGAAGGATATACAGTCGGACTGGACAGCGGATCGGCCAGTACGGATGCGGTCGTACTCAGTCCGGACGGGCAGCTTGCCGGATGGGCAGTCGTTCCGACGGGGGCCGGTGCGGCCTCAGGAGCCGAAAAAGCTCTGCATATGGCATTGGAAATGGCCGGGATCACGAAGGAACAGGTGAGTGCCACCGTGACGACCGGCTACGGCAGAAAGACCGTCGGCATGGGAGAAGAAAGCAGGACGGAGATCACCTGTCATGCGCGCGGGGCGTTTTTCCTGAATCCTTCTGTCCGCACGATCATCGATATCGGCGGACAGGATTCCAAGATCATAAAGATCGATAACCGCGGAGCTGTTGTGCAGTTTGTGATGAATGACAAATGTGCGGCAGGAACGGGGCGTTTCCTGGAAATGATGGCCCGCACTCTGGAAATGAGCCTGGAAGAGATGAGCAGGACAGGGCTTAACTGGAAGGAAGATGTTCAGATCTCGAGTATGTGTACGGTTTTTGCCGAATCGGAGGTTGTGTCTCTGGTTGCACAGAATAAGGCCCCCTCAGATATTGTACACGGACTGAATGAAAGTATTGCATCGAGGACGGCGGCTCTGGTAAAACGAATCGGAGGCGAAGCCGGCTATATGATGACGGGCGGCGTTGCACAGAATCGCGGCGTCGTAACGGTGTTGGAGAAAAAACTCGGAAATCCGATTCTTGTTTCGGAACATGCGCAGCTTTGCGGTGCGATCGGAGCTGCTTTACTGGCGCGCGAAGGTTAAGGGAGGAAAAAACTATGAGAAGAGAAGGCTTTCGTTATCTGGTCCGTATTCTGGCGGGCGGCTACGTGATTTATCTGGCCATCCAGATCATAAAGGACGGTCTGATCGGCGGCGGTATGCAGGGCAATTCCCGCATTATCGGCTGGATCTTCAGTATCTTCTTCATTGCTGCCGGTGCCTTCCTTTGTTATATAGGAGTCAAAGGATTGTTCGGCGCAGCAAAACAGAATAACAGTGAAGAAGAAAACGAAGGGGAAGAAACTTCCGTGGACGGAAAGCTGATCAGCGAAAAAAACGCTGACGAAGTGAAACAGCTTCCGGATAATGCGGCTTCTTCGGAGACCGGCAGCACGGCGGTCTCCGGACCGGAAGTGAAACGAGAGCCGGAAGACGGCCCGCCCCGTCCGAAGTCGCTGTTTGAAAGGGCTGCCGTTTCCGTGTCTTACGATGAGGAGGATGAGGAAGAGGAAGAGGCTGAAGAGACTCCTGCAGAAACGGAAAGTGAAAGTGCGGAAGAGACGGCTGCAGAAGCTCCCGCAGTAACGGAAAGTAAAAGCACGGAAGAGACAGCTGCAGAGGTTCCCGCAGAAAAAATGTAAAACAAATTTAATATAAAGAATTTTTTACAAGATGTGCCCGAGGTCAAAAAGCCTGCCACGAGATTTTGTGGAATCGTAAACAGATTGACATAATCTCGCCCGACAGGAGCCGAAAAGCGGTTTGATTTTTGACTTTCGGGCACGTATAATGAGGCTAATTTGAAGGGTGAATTGCTTTTTAGAATCCAATCATATGAGGTATATATGACAGATGATAACTGCAATTCAGGATTACATAACCTATTTACATAACGTGAAGAAAACTTCATACAATACGGAAATTTCTTACCAGAGAGATCTTCGAAAGGCATCGGATTTTATGCGGAGTCAGGAAATGGGAGACCTGACAGACGCAACGGCGAAGAGCCTGAAGGCGTATCTGCTCTATCTGGAGAAGGGAAATATGTCACCGGCAACGGTATCGCGCAGTATTGCATCGCTGCGCTCCTTTTATCAGTTCCTTCTTCAGGAGAACAGGATCGGAGAAGATCCTTCTGCCGGACTGAAACCGCCGAAGATCGAAAAGAAAACACCGGAGATCCTTACTGCAGAAGAAGCAGCGCTTCTTCTCGAGCAGCCGAACGCAACGACAGATAAAGGCCTCAGGGACAGAGCGATGCTGCGGCTTCTCTATTCCACAGGCATCCGGGTCAGTGAGCTTGTTCATCTGAAAACGGAAGATGTCGACATCGATAATGCGAGAATCGTCTGTACGGAAGGTGGGAAGGAAAGAATCATTCCGCTTTCCGCGGATACGGTGGAAGCGATCTCCGTTTATCTTGAATCGGCGCGCGGAAGGCTGATCCGGGGAGAAAAGAGCTCCTGTCTGTTTCCGAATTTTTCCGGTACGCCGATGAGCCGCCAGGGCTTCTGGAAGCTGATCAAGGGCTATGCGGCCGATGCAGGGATCCGGAAGGATATCACGCCGCATACGCTGCGGCATTCCTTTGCGGCCTATAAGATCCGGGAGGGAGAAGATATCCGCAGTCTGCAGAAGATACTCGGACATGCCGATGTTTCGACGACGCAGATGTATTACAACTATGTATGAGGAAGGCTTCACTGCATGAATGGAAAGTTTTGTTCATGAGTAAAGGGACTGCGAAAAAGGAAGATATTGTGCCGGTTTGAATAAGTCACCGTGCAGTATGAAAAAAGACGCCGCAGAGGCGTCTTTTTTCATGAAGTTTCACTGCAGCTTGCAGGAGTGCATTTCCGTCCGGCCGATCCTGTGAATAAGGATACCGTCAGAAAAACCGCAAAACCGCATAGAATCTTTCGACCTTATAATAAGTCGGCCAGTTCCCGGATCAGGATCTCGGATTCATCCCAGCCAAGACAGGGATCCGTAATGGATTTTCCGAAAATATGTTCACCGTGTCCGATCTGCTGGCAGCCCGGCACCAGGTAGCTTTCCACCATTAATCCTTTTACCAGTT
>JABUSX010000409.1 GCA_021442545.1 Eubacterium sp.
TATGGGTATTATTTTATTATTTCTTTATGAACTCCCTGCGGGACATGCAATATACGGTTCTGCCGTTTTAAGCCGTTTATGGATTGTTTTCGTGATGATTCTGACAGATCTGATCTGTTCACATAAGCTTTTTACAGAGATTTACCGTTTTCCGGCTGTCTTCGTATCCGGACAGTCACTTCTGTTCCGACGCCTTTTTCACTTTCGTAATGAAGCCCGCAGTTTTCCCCGTAGATAAACTGAAGTCTCTGATGCGTATTGCTGATTCCGATGTTGCTTCCGCTCCCCTTTAATTTTCCTTCCAGAATAAGCATCAGATCTTCCCTGCCGATTCCGACGCCTGTGTCGGAAATACTGAAAACAATCTCGTTTCCTTCAGCCCAGCCGGTAATGACGATGCTTCCCGATTTTTCTTCCCGTTCAAAGAGTCCGTGCAGAATTGCATTTTCCACAATCGGCTGGAAAACCAGCTTCGGGATCTTTACTTCATAGAGTTCCTCAGGCACGTCGATAAGAAGATCGATCTTGTTTTCATACCGCATATTCTGCAGATCCGTATAAAGCTTCACATGGCGCAGCTCTTCTTCCACTGTCGTAAAGATCTCTTTCTTGGAAAGCGTCAGCTTATAGAAATTCGACAAAGCCTGAATTGCCTTTGCAGTTTCTTCCGTCTTTCCGGATCTGGACAGCCACTTGATCATATCCAGCATGTTGTAAAGAAAATGCGGATTGATCTGGGCCTGCAGGGCATTTACCTCCGAAACCTTCAGCTTATCGGCAATGACTGCCTGTTCCTCGGCAAGTGTATTGATCCGGTCGATCATGATATTGTAATGCTCAACGAGCTGGCCGATCTCATCTTTCCCTTTTTCGTCATTGATCTTTTCAGGCGTCAGTTTCCCCTTCTGTTCACTCATACGGCGCACGAGCTTCGATAACCTGCCTGCGATATTTCCGGAAAGTGCAATCGCCAGCAGTACGGCCAGCACCATAAAGAAGATATAGAGATACAGTGTTCGAAGCAGTACTGCCGTTCCCTTCTCCGTAACATTTCCGGTCGGAATAACACTGACAAGTCTCCAGCCTGTATCCGGTATATCTTTGTAACTCATGTATACATCATTTCCGGAAATCGTCCCGACGGCAAAAGTCCCTTCCCCGCTGATTCGTTTCGGAACATCTTCATAACGCATCATATACATACCCGAAAGCTGAAGATCCGAAGACGCCACAAGTGCATTGCGCTCATTGATGATGTAATACACGCTCCCTGTCCCGCTGAGTGTATGTTTCAGGACTTCGTCCAGGTAATTCCGGCTGACATAGACGGCTACATAGATCTGTTCGCCGGCGGTTTTGTTCGTGAATTTTCTGATGCAGGCCGTATCTCCGTAACTGTAGATCTCTTTATTTGTCAGATAGAATTCCGGGCACAGCAGCTTTTCGGTCTGCGGAGCGCCGTCAAAAATGCCATGCCAGTAGGCACTTGTTATTTCGGATTCCAGACCGAGAATGCCGTTATCCGGATAGTTTTCGGAAAAGAAGTCTTCCGAAATACCTGTGTTTTCGTTGTCCGGAAAGTAGAGCCGGATCGCGGTGACCAGATCTCCGTCGATCATAGACTGCACGAATGCAAAAAAAGATGTCGAATCGGCATTGCTCTTCATGTTCTTCAGGTAGCCGGCCATATCCGTCGTATAGAGCGTCGTTGTAAACATATTGTTTGAACTGACGTTCTCCATTGTTGCGTTGAGCCGGTTTACCGTTTCCGATATGGTCTCGGAGGTCTGCACGACAAGAGCCGCCTCCGATTTAAGCGCCGTGTCGCGGATAATGGAGGAGAGGTTGCTGTACAAAACGGAAGCCAGGATGATCGTCGGTACGAGCACCAGAATAAGATTTACGATGATGAACTTGATTTTCAGATTTAAATCATGAAAAAAGGAATGGTACAGTCTTTTCAAAATCCCGTTTTCTCTCTGAATTCAGATGGGGTCATTCCGACCTGTTTTTTGAATATTTTTCCGAAGTAATTGCTGTCGGCATATCCGACTTCCTTTGAAATATCTCCGATCCGGTTCCGATGATCAAGAAGCAGCTCTTTTGCCTTTTCGATCCGGTAATCCGTGATGTACTGATTCAAGGTCTGTCCGGTCTCGTTTTTAAACAAGGTACACACATAAGAAGTGGAAAAAAGAACGTGTTCGCTGATATCTTTGATTGAAAGCAGCTCATTGGTGTAGCTGTTTGCTATATACTCTTTGATCATTGCCACAGCCGCATGGGTCTCCGAACGTTTTTCCAGCATTGACAGAAAACAGCCGACACGATTTTTCAGCTGTTCATCCAGTTCAAAAATGGATTCACAGGAAGAGACCACACCCCAGTTGCTGTCTCCGGCCGCATTCGATATGCCTTTCATTCCAAGCAGCGACTCCGTTTCCGAGACAGCCTGAAAACTTCTGTAATACAGATCCCTTACCTGGTTCGGCAGCAGTCCCCTCCCGGAAAGAATATTTTTCCGTTTTTTCTCAATCAGATCTGAAAGAATATCCTTTTCTCCGCCAAGAAGTGCTTTCCGAAAAGACTTTTCATCCTCATCTTCCGGTATTGCCGGAAAAATGCTGTCCGAATCCGCAGAGCTGTATACCCTCACTTCCTGCCTTTCCGAAAAGAAACAGTTCTGCAGCTCAATTACCGCAGAACTGTAGGAACCATATACATTCATCAGCCCTTCCGTGTTTTTTCCGAACACAATATGAAAATGCACTGTGTGCTTCATCAGTTCTTCCGAAATTTCCGCACCAAGTGCCTTCTTTTCAGCGTCCGTATATCCTGAGATCTGATATATATGAAAGACATAAACGGCATTCTGCCTGTCACAGCCGATACATTTCATATAATGCCTCTGTGCAGACGCACTGACGATGCCGTTCAGCGTGGAAAACACCGTACTTGACAACGCAGACTGATGATAGATCTTGATAAGAAGTGAAAATGCACAGGGCTTTTCGGGATTTGTCTGCACAAACCGTTTCAGCTCTTCTTCCGTTACCCGGCCTGGCTGGCATAGCTTCTCCGCAAGGATCTCCGTTTCCCTCTGCGCAGATTTCTGTTCTTTTTCCTTATTAACCAGAGCCGATGAAACCAGCCTCACCGCTTCTCTTACAGCCTCGGCAACTTCCTCTTCTTCAATCGGCTTTTCCACGTAGCGGACCGCTTTAAGCCGGATCGCCGACTTGAGATACTCCTTATCTGAGTAGCCGCTCATAAAAATAATGCAGAGCTCCGGATTCATCTTCTGAAGCTCCGCACACATACGGATGCCGTCCATTCTGGGCATACGGACATCGCTCAGCACGATATCCGGCATATTCTTTTTTGCCTCTGCAATGCCATTCAGACCGTCATCTGCACCTGCCACCTCTGTGATGCCGAGAGATTCCCAGTCTATGGAACTGCACAGACCCTCACGGGTCAGTTTTTCATCATCTACGATCAGAAGCTTCATACCTGCTCTAAACCCCTGAGACTTTCTTTTCTCTGACCTCTTCTTTCTGAGTCATCGTTCGCATTCGAACGGTCATTCTTTCCGGAAGACCCGTAAACATGTATCCGCATATTTCTGAATCGGAACATCTGTCAGCATGCTTTCGCATATTTCTGCATTCGAACTGCAGCAGCTCATCCTCAGATCATCTGCAGATTCAGATATTCCTGCAGCATCTGGAGAGTTTCCGGATCCTGAAGAGCCTGGAATACCTTCACAAAAAGAACGGCATATAAAATAATGAATACAACACTGACCACAATACCGATTATGGCTAATCTTTTTCCTTTAAAACGCTCCGGATATCTTTTGATCTGGCTCAGACCGATGGCTCCGAAGATGATTCCGAGAATCGAAGAAAAAAACATGAAGAACGCCATGATACCGAAAACCAGTGAAAAGACGGCAAAAATATTTGTCTTCTGTTCTGTGTTTCCCGCATACTGAGGGTCCGCTCCGCCTTGTCCGTTCCAGCTGCTCTGCGGCTGATTCTGATTATTCCAGGGGTTCTGCGGCTGATTCTGCCCGTTCCATGGATTCGGATTCCTCCAGCCGCCCTGCTGCGGGTTCGGATTCTGGTTATTCCATCCGTTCTGCGGCTGATTCGGGTTCTGCGAACCCCAGCCGTTCTGATTCGGATTCTGCCTGTTCCAGCCGTTCTGAGGCTGATTCGGATCCGGATTGTTCCATCCGCCCTGCGGCTGACCGGAATTCTGTCCATTCCAGCCGTTCTGCGGCTGACCCGGATTCTGATTGTTCCATCCGCCCTGCGGCTGATTCGGGTTCTGCCTGTTCCAGCCGTTCTGAGGCTGATTCGGATTCTGCGTTCCCCAGCCGTTCTGATTCTGGTTATTCCACCCGTTCTGAGGCTGATCAGGATCCTGCCTTCCCCAGCCGCCCTGCTGCTGTCCGGCGTTTCCGTAAGGATCCCGGCTGCGGGAATCCTTTTCTTCCGCATCAAAGGGATCACGCCGGTCTGTATTCACATCTGTTCCTGCAAAAGCAGATGATTCTTCCGTTGAAGCCGCTTTCCTCTCCTCTTCTTTCGAAGGTGCATCGGGACACGGTCTTCCGCAGTTGCTGCACGCACGTGCATCAGAGGGAAGTTCAGCTCCACAGTATCTGCAATATTTCATCCGTTATTTCTTCCTTTCCTGGATCAGTCCGGGAAGAAGATGTACATCCATTCTTCCTCCCTCCACATTCACGTTCATAATACACTGTTTAATTGCCGGAATCAACACTTCCCCATGTACCGGAGACTGTACGCAGTACACATCATTTGCTCCTGTCTGCATCACATCGGTCAGTTTTCCGAGCAATCCGTCCTCCGTATAAACGTCCATACCGATCAGGTCTGCAATAAACCATTCATTCTCACCAAGAGGAACGGCATCCTCTCTGGCA
>JABUSX010000156.1 GCA_021442545.1 Eubacterium sp.
GCACTCCTGAAGATATGCCGCGGAACCTGCCCGGTTCTTCCCGAAGCGGAAATCCGATCCGACCACAATGTACCCTGCCTTCATCTTTCGGACCAGGATCTCTTCGACAAAGGCCTCCGCACTCATATTCCGTATTTCGTCCGTAAACGGACATTCCACGAGCAGACCGATCTCCTGCATACGAAGATAGCCGGCCCGTTCGGCGTTTGTCATCAGAAGGCCGCCTGTCCTTTTTTTCAGCTTCACCTGCGGGGAAACAGAAAAGGTAAAGACCGCCGCATCCATGTTCTGCCGGCAGGCAATCTCCCGGACACGCGCCAGCAGCTTCCGGTGGCCGCGGTGTACACCGTCAAATTTTCCGAGTGTCACAACGCAGGGCCGTTCTGCCTGCAGCTGTGCAATATCTTTATAATGTATCATATTTCAATATTTGTACTGTCGGTTCCCGTCATTGCGCACCGGCTGCCTTCCGGACGGCAGGCCACGAATCATTATCCTGTTCCGGCACAACTCAGTTTTTCTCCGCATCATAAACAAAGAGTTCCGGAAAAAACATCCTCAGATCTTCACGGAAG
The DNA here is from genome assembly GCA_021442545.1 of Eubacterium sp. Classification (GTDB taxonomy): domain Bacteria; phylum Bacillota; class Clostridia; order Lachnospirales; family Lachnospiraceae; genus Bilifractor. The sequence continues at coordinate 576 of JABUSX010000156.1, forward strand.
GAATAGACACCGAGAAATTCCTTTTCGGAATCATAGATCCGGATCCTTTTATCCGTAAAATCCTGCCCCTGAAACAAGCTTTCCGGTTTTTCGGAAGCTTCCGGAAAGATTTCATTTTTCGCCGTATCCGGAGAATCCGCGTGCAAAAACTCTTTATTTTCGATTCCGCTGCAGAAGCACCCGGCAGGCCGAAGCAGTACGGGAGCGATCCCGTTCCCGTTTCTTGCCTGTGCTTCTCCTTTTTCTGTCGTGATATAAGCAGGAAGTTTCTCAAAAAAGGAATCGATCGGGCGGATCCTCTGTGCAAGTTTTCCTTCCTGCGCAAGGTTTTCCGCCTCCGAAAGCGTTATCGCCTCTTCCACACGAAACATCCCGGCACGGGTCCGGATCAGATGTTCCATACAGCCTCCGCACCCAAGCCTCTCTCCTATATCCTGGCAGAGCGTCCGGATGTAGGTTCCTTTTGAGCAGGAGATCCGAAGCGTTACACGCGGAAGAGAACACTCCTTCATTTCCAGACGGTCAATACGGATCTTCGCCGGTTTCCGTTCGACCGTCATTCCTTTTCTCGCCAGCTCGTAGAGACGTTTTCCGTCCACATGCTTTGCCGAATACATAGGAGGCACCTGAAGCTGTTCTCCCAGAAATGCCGGAAGAATTCCGCGTATGTCCGATTCCGAACAGGAAACACAGGCTTCACGTATTACCGTTCCGGAGATATCCTGCGTGTCCGTTGTTTTTCCGAGAAGAAGAACCGCCTCGTATTCCTTGCCTCCCGATGCGATCTTTTCGGCAAGACGAGTCGCTTTTCCGAGACAAACAGGAAGAACGCCGACCGCATCCGGATCCAGCGTTCCTGTATGTCCAATTTTCTTCTGATGCAGGATCCCTCTCAGTCTGGCCACGACATCGTGGGATGTATAACCTGTTTCTTTATAAATATTGATAACTCCGTTTATCAAAGATGTGCCTCTATTTCCCGAAGAACCATGGTTCGTATTTCCTCCAGCGGCCCTCTCAGATTACAGCCCGCCGCCCGGATATGCCCGCCGCCGCCGAAATGCACCGCAACGCGGCTTACATCAAACTGCGACTTTGAGCGCATACTGACCTTCCAGATCCCCGGCTGTTTCCAGTAAATAAAAACCGCTACCTCGACTCCGGCCGTTTTCCGGAGCTCACTTACAACAGCATCCAGATTTTCCGGCTTCACTCCGTATTCATCCATTTCTTCTTTTGTAACAGAAGCCGCGACTATTTTTCCGTCCGCATACAGCCGGCTCTCCATAAGCACCTTTCCGATGATCCGGTTTTCATCGTAGGTCCTCTGGTCAAAAGTATTATCCACAATCCGGTTAAAGGGAATTCCTTTTCTCATCAGAAAAGCGGCCATCTCCATCGTTTCGGGAGAGGTCGACTCATAGCGGAACAGGCCGCTGTCGTGAATGAGTCCCATATACAGCGCTTCTGCACAGTGTTCGGATATCTTTTCCGCATCCAGATAGCCGAACACGACCTCACAGGTCGAGCACAGATCCGGATGGTTGTGCATCCAGGTAAAATCAGCCGTATTTGTCTTATGGTGATCGAAGCAGAGAATCTTTTCCGTTCTGTCAACAAGCGGTCCCGCCACGCCGATTCTTGAGATGCTGCTGATATCTGCCAGAATCAGGAGGTCCACCTCTTCGGAGGCGTCAAGCTCCGGGCGGGACCGGTCCAGACCTTTGATAAAAGCAAAATTCGGCTTATAATGCTCCAGATAAACGGTCGTGCGGATATCCGGATAGTTTTCCGTTATATACAGATAGAGTGCCATCGTGGAACCGATACAGTCTCCGTCCGGGTCAACATGACCCGCTATTGCGACCGAACGCACTCCTTCAAGTGCTTCTTCAATCCGTTTCATACTAATCCTCATCGTTTTCCGGCAGTGTGCCGGCTTCTTCTGTCTTCTCCCCTGTTTCATCATCGTCGTCATCCGATGAAATGCCGAGTTCTGCGATCCGTCTGGACATATACATGCCATATTCGATCGATTCGTCCAGAATAAAGGTCAGTTCAGGCGTATGACGCAGATTCAGCTTCGCGGCCAGCATCCGGCGGAGAAAGCCTTCGGAGCTCTTCAAGCCGGCCATCGTCGCTTCTTTTTTATCCGCATCCCCATACACGCTGATATATACCTTGCAGGTCTTCAGATCAGGGGCAACGAAAACCTTCGTAACCGAGGTCATCAGATCCACACGCGGATCTTTGATCTCACGGCTGATCAGAATGCTCAGCTCCTGCCGGACCGCCTCGTTGATCCTTGTATTTTTTACACTGTTCTTACGCATGACAACACCTTAATTACCGCCCGTTACTTCCGCGGTACTTCCACCATGATATAGGCTTCGACCTGATCCAGCTCCTGAACCTCATTGAAGCCGTCAAAGACCAGTCCGCATTCATAGCCGGCCTTGACTTCCTTCACATCATCTTTAAAGCGCTTCAGAGAAGCCAGATTTCCTTCAAAGATCTGTTTTTCTCTGCGCATGATCCTCACCTTGCATCCTCGCTGGATATATCCGTTCAGGATGTAGCTGCCGGCGATGGTTCCGACACCGGAAGCATGGAAGAGCTGACGCACTTCGGCGTGGCCGATGATCTTTTCTTCATAGATCGGCTCGAGCATGCCCTTCATGGCCGCTTCAATGTCATCGATTGCCTGATAGATTACGCTGTAAAGCCGCACGTCGATCTTTTCCTGTTCCGCCGTCGCTTTTGCGACCGGATCCGGACGGACGTTGAAGCCGATAATGATCGCATTCGATGCCGCCGCCAGCATGATATCCGATTCGCTGATGGCACCGACACCGCTGTGAATGATCTTCACGAGGACTTCCTCGTTCGAAAGCTTCAGCAGGCTCTGCTTCAGCGCTTCCACAGAACCCTGAACGTCCGCTTTCAGAACCAGTTCCAGTTCCTTCAGCGTGCCCTCCTGCATCTGATCAAACAGCGCATCCAGAGACATGCGGGACTTGGTATCTTCCAGAAGCTGTCTCTTGTTCTCGGAAATGAAAGTCGCCGCAAAGTCTTTTGCTTCCTTGTCGCTGTTGAGTGCGACCAGGATCTCGCCGGCGTTGGGCACGTCATTCAGACCCAGCACCTCGACCGGTGTGGAAGGTCTGGCCTCTTTCACATTCTTTCCGTTTTCGTCGATCATCGCACGCACCTTGCCGGATGCGGTTCCGCAGGCGATATAATCTCCGACACGCAGGGTTCCCTTCTGTACGAGAATGCTGACCACCGGTCCTTTGCCCTTATCCAGTCTTGCTTCCAGCACAAGACCTCTGGCCTTTCTCTTCGGATTTGCTTTCAGTTCCAGGATATCTGCCGTAAGAAGGACCGTTTCCAGAAGATCATCCAGGCCTTCTTTTGTCTTGGCCGAGACCGGCACGAATTCCGTGCTTCCGCCCCAGTCGACCGGAACGAGTTCATGCTCGATCAGTTCCTGTTTGACGCGTTCGATATTGGCGCCCGGTTTATCGATCTTATTGATCGCCACAACGATCTCAACACCGGCTGCTTTGGCGTGGTTGATCGCTTCTACTGTCTGCGGCATGACACCGTCATCGGCCGCAACAACGAGGATGGCAATATCCGTCGAACTCGCACCGCGCATACGCATGGCCGTAAAGGCTTCATGTCCCGGCGTATCCAGGAAGGTGATCTTCCTGTCGTTGATCCGCACGCTGTAGGCACCGATATTCTGCGTAATTCCGCCTGCCTCGCGATCCGTCACATGTGCATGCCGGACTGCATCGAGCAGCGAGGTCTTACCATGGTCAACATGACCCATGACACAGACGACCGGAGGACGTGAGACCATTTTTTCCTCATCGTCATCCTCATCCTTCAGCATTTCCGCAATAACGTCCACCTTCTCTTCGAGTTCCGCAATGATGTCATAGCTCATGCAGATCTCTTCCGCCTTTTCAAAAAGGACCTCCTGGTTGACCGTATACATCTCTCCCTTGATGAAAAGATCTTTTACGATCTGCGCCGCAGGCATCTTCAGAAGTTCCGCAAGTTCACGGATCGTCATCTTCTCGGGAAGCTGTACTTCCGTTATGACTTCCTTCTTTTCCTCTTTGTGGTGTGCCGGTTTCTGAAGAGCTCTCGGAATCATCTGCTTCTGACCGCCCCGGCCTCCTCTGCGTTCTCCCGAAAACTTATTTTCACGCAGCTCACGTTTATCCTTATCCTTGGTGTGACCAGCATCACGTCCCGGCTTTTTCTGGCTGACCGGCGCTTCCGGCGCCTGCTGAACAGGTCCGCCTTTTTTCTGGAAAGCAGGACGCTGCGGACGTTCGCCGCCCTGCGAACCGG
>JABUSX010000379.1 GCA_021442545.1 Eubacterium sp.
TGCGTTTATCCGTATAATAATAGGAGATTCATTCCTGCTTGTCAATTATGAAGAAGGAGTTATTACTCCCTCTTCACCGCAGATCTTTACACGAAGAAAACAAGGTTTTTTGAAAATCCGAAAATCACTTCTTCCTGTTCATGAAAATACGGAGAAGCCGCAGCTCCTCCGTATCGGATCACATATCCTGATTTACTTTTCAGAAAAGGTTCATGCCTTTCCGTCGCAGCCGAGAACGTCAACGATCTTGTGGGCAACCATGGCCTTGATCGCGGCACGTGCCGGTTTCAGATACTGACGCGGATCGAAATCTGCCGGATGTGTTGCGAAATGCTCGCGGATGCAGGCTGTCATGGCAAGACGCAGGTCGGAGTCGATGTTGATCTTGCAGACGGACAGGGATGCTGCATGACGAAGCTGCTCTTCCGGAACACCGATAGCGCCCGGCATATTTCCGCCGTATTTGTTGATCTTCTCAACAAATTCCTGCGGAACGGAAGAAGAACCGTGAAGAACGATCGGGAAGCCCGGAAGTCTGCGGGAAACTTCTTCCAGAATGTCGAAACGAAGCTGCGGCTTTGTGCCGGGTTTGAACTTGTATGCGCCGTGGCTGGTGCCGATTGCGATGGCAAGGGAATCGCAGCCTGTGCGGGTAACGAATTCTTCAACATCTTCCGGACGGGTGTAGCTGGCTTCGCCGGCTTCTACTTTGACTTCGTCTTCGATACCGGCCAGTGTTCCCAGCTCGGCTTCAACAACAACGCCTCTCTCATGAGCATATTCCACGACCTGACGGGTCACGGCAATATTCTCTTCGAGGGATTTGCTGGACATATCGATCATGACAGATGTGAATCCGCCGTCGATGCAGCTCTTGCAGAGTTCAAAGCTGTCGCCGTGATCCAGATGCAGGCAGATCGGAAGATCGGTTTCGATCAGGGCAGCTTCGACCAGTTTCATCAGATAGGTATGATTCGCGTAAGCGCGGGCACCTTTGGAAACCTGAAGGATCAGGGGGGCTCTCAGTTCGCCGGCTGCTTCGGTGATTCCCTGCACGATCTCCATATTATTTACATTGAAGGCTCCGATCGCATAGCCGCCGTCATACGCTTTTTTGAACATTTCAGTTGTATTTACCAGAGGCATAATACACTTCCTTTCTGCCGGACACCCCGGCTGCAACATATTAATTTGGAAATTTTGTTCCTTGTGATTAGTATACCGAAAAACCATGATGTGACAAGATTATTCATTCCGTATATCCATATTTTTCCTGTTTTCGTTAATTTTCCGACAATTAGGCTGATTTTTTCGATTTTTTTGTATTTTTTGACGTTTATTCTTGCTGTTTATAAAAAACATCACTATAATGATTTACATAAATTTTTAAAATTTTTATAAATTCCCGAATGTTATCACTAATTGGAGGTAGCTGATATGAACTCGTATTTGATCATTGTCCCTGCAGCAGCGGCTGCGGCTCTGATTTTTGCCCTGATCATGGGATGTCTGGTCAGAAAAGAAGATGCCGGCACAGACAAGATGAAAGAGATCGCCTCCGCCATCCGGGAGGGTGCTGTTGCCTTCCTGACGTCCGAGTATAAGATCCTGATCATCTTCATAGCCGTTCTTTTCGTCATTCTGGGGCTCGTTCTCGGAAACTGGATCGAAGCGGTCTGCTTTGTCATCGGCGCTGTGTTTTCCACCCTGGCCGGTTTCTTCGGCATGAAGGCAGCCACCCTGGCTAATGTCCGCACGGCCAACGCCGCTCGTACGAGCGGCATGCCCAAAGCTCTCTCCGTTGCCTACCGCGGCGGCGCCGTCATGGGCTTCTGCGTTGTCGGTCTCGGTCTTCTGGGCGTCAGCGTGATCTACATGATAACAGGAAATGCCGACATCCTCTTCGGCTACAGCCTCGGTGCTTCTTCGGTTGCCCTGTTCGCCCGTGTCGGCGGCGGTATTTACACGAAGGCGGCGGATGTCGGTGCCGACCTCGTCGGAAAAGTCGAAAATAATATTCCCGAAGACGATCCGCGCAACCCGGCCGTTATTGCCGATAATGTCGGCGATAACGTCGGTGATGTCGCCGGCATGGGCGCCGACCTCTTTGAATCTTACGTAGGTGCCATCGTTTCGGCTGTGACGCTCGGCCTCGTTGCCTTTGATTTCAACGGAGTCCTTTTCCCGCTCCTGATTGCTGCCGTCGGCATCGCCGCCTCGATCATCGGCACCTTCTTCGTACGAGGCAAAAAAGACGGAAACCCGCAGAAGGCGCTGAACATCGGCAGCTATGCTGCCTATATCATCGTCATCATCGCTTCCCTGATTCTGAGCAACATGATCATCGGAAGCTTCCGCCCTGCGATTGCCGTCATCTTCGGTCTCATCGTCGGTTTTGTGATCGGGCAGATGACCGAGATCTATACATCCGAAAAATATTCTTCCGTTAAAAAGATTGCCGAACAGTCCGAAACCGGTCCGGCCACGACGATCATCTCCGGTATCGCCGTCGGCATGCAGAGCACGGTCGTTCCGATCATCTGCATCTGCGTCGGCATCCTGGTTTCCTATCTGACCTGCGGCCTTTACGGTATCGCTCTTGCAGCCATCGGCATGCTGGCCACGGCCGGCAGCACGATCGCCGTCGATGCCTACGGTCCGATCGCGGACAACGCCGGAGGCATCGCCGAAATGTCCGGTCTGGATGAAGGGGTCCGCAAGATCACGGATAAGCTGGATTCCGTCGGCAATACGACCGCTGCCATCGGCAAGGGCTTTGCCATCGGCTCCGCTGCCCTTACGGCTCTGGCTCTCTTCGTTTCCTACGCGCAGGCAGTCAATCTTCAGATGATCGATATCATGAACCCGTACGTGATCGTCGGCCTCCTCGCCGGCGGCATGCTGACCTTCCTGTTCTCGGCTCTGACGATGAATTCCGTTTCAAAGGCAGCCTATAAAATGATCGAAGAAGTGCGCCGCCAGTTCCGCAGCGATCCCGGCATCCTGGAAGGAACGAGCCGTCCGGATTATAAATCCTGCGTCGGCATCTCCACACAGGCCGCCCTCCGCGAGATGCTCGTCCCCGGTATTCTGGCTGCCGCCTCTCCGGTTCTGATCGGCATCCTTCTCGGCACCGAAGCTCTCGGCGGTCTCCTTGCGGGCGCCCTCATCACCGGCGTTCTGATGGCGATCTTTATGTCAAACGCAGGCGGTGCATGGGATAATGCCAAGAAATTCATTGAAGGCGGAAACCACGGCGGAAAGGGAAGCGAAGCCCACCACGCAGCCGTTGTCGGCGACACCGTCGGCGATCCTTTCAAAGACACCTCCGGCCCGTCGATCAACATCCTGATCAAGCTCATGACCGTCGTGTCTCTGGTCTTCGCACCGCTCTTTCTTTCAATAGGAGGATTGCTGTAATACTTCCTGCAATAAAAATCTCATCAAAAAAAATGCCGCTTCATTTTCAGAGGCGGCATTTTTTGTATAGGATCTGTTTTTCTTTGAATTTTTACTTCTGCATCAGACGCGTTCCTGCAAGAGATATGCTCTCCGCAGTCCTGTTTCCGCACAGCATTTCTGCAGGCAGAATCTCACTTCTGAATCAGGTTGCTTCAGCAAGAACCGCAGCTTTTAAAGCTGTGCGGAATCCAGCAGGATGGTGAAGGGTCCGTCGTTCACGAGGGAGACTTTCATGTCTGCCCCGAATTCACCGCAGCCGACATTGGGAACGCGTTTTCTGCATTCGGAAATAATATACTGATACAGAGCCTCTGCCATTTCCGGAGGACCGGCTTCGATAAAGCTGGGGCGGTTTCCCTTCTTGCAGTTTGCGTAAAGCGTAAACTGGGAAACCAGCAGCAGGCTTCCTCCGGCCGTTTCCAGATCCAGATTGGTCTTCCCCATATCGTCTTCAAAGATCCGAAGTCCGATCAGCTTTCTGATCATCTTATCGGCGGTCTCTTTTGTGTCTTCTCCGCTGACCCCGATCAGCACAAGCAGGCCTTTTTCGATCTCGCCGGCCGTTTTGCCGTCGATCTTTACGTCCGCATGCAGGACGCGCTGAATTACAAATCTCATAATACTGTCAATCCTTTAATCTGATCCCTGAACTCAACTCTGATTTCCGCACCTGAATTCAGCACGCAGTTTCGTTCCCGAACCGGATCCTCAGAGCCGTTTTTCTATCAGTCCTTTAATGCTTCCAGAAAAGAACCCATCTCGCGTGCGAATGTGCGGTGTCCTTCTTCCGCGATATGAACATGATCGTAGGACATGGCGATCCCCCATTCGTTCGCATCACAGAAAAGGGTATCGTACTGCTGTGCCAGAAGGCGGTATTTTACGGAAAGCTTTTCCGTTTCTTCCACATAGGAACGGTATCCCGGAATCTGCATGGCACTTCTGTCCATAGCGGGCGGTGCGATCAGAAGCACCTTCCCCCGGAATTTCCCGAGGCAGATATACCGCAGCAGCGCATCCATCTTCCGTGCCGCCGTATCCGCATCCGGGTGCATGGACAGAATGATGTCGTTCGTTCCGAGCATAACGGCAAAGATGTCTTTTTCGCCAAGCTTTTCCAGCAGCAGATCGATCAGATGGCGGTCCATGTCCGCATCCGGAATGCACCGGCCGTTCTGACCGTAGGGAAGGATCCTCCAGCTTCCTGCAAGTGCATCCGCCAGCAGATCCGTCCAGCGGCTTTCTGCCGGATACCGGCCGCCGCCGAAACCGCGCGGATCATAGCCATAGGTATTTGAATCCCCGTAAAATAATACTGTTCTCGTCAAGGCTTTTTTATCCTTTCATCTCACATCTTCTGCCCGAAAAGTTCTCTTCTGTGCCTGTTTTTCAGCATCTCACATCTTCTGCCCGGAGAGTTCTTTTCTGTACCTGCTGTTCCGGCATCTCAC
>JABUSX010000098.1 GCA_021442545.1 Eubacterium sp.
AAGAAGCAGCTCCCGCAGCCGTCTCTGCCGTAAAGGGCGAGGGAATCGCGGCAACGCCGATGGCGAAACGCCTTGCAAAAGAAGCCGGTCTTTCTCTGGCGGATATTCAGCCGACCGGAAAGCACGGCGAGATCGTCGCGGCAGACGTTGAAGCGGCGCAGAACGCGAAGCCGAAGGCCTCCATGCTGGCGGCCCGCATCGCGGCGGATCAGAACATCGATCTTGGTGCTGTGGCCGGAAGCGGCTTCGGCGGCAAGATCATGAAACGGGATCTGCAGACGAAGGAAGAAGCGGCACTCGACGGCATCATGGCCGAAATCGAGGAACTGATCGAGAGACGGAAGATGAACGGCATGCGCAAGGCGATCGCAAGACGCATGAGCGCCAGCCATACCGAGATCCCGGTCGTTACCCAGAATTACAAGATTGACGTTACCGAACTTCTCGAACTGCGCAGCCAGGTCAATGCCGGACTGGAAAAAGAAGAGAAGATCTCGATCAACGATTTCATCATCAAGGCCCTCGGAAAAGCGCTTAAGAAGTTCGAGCGTTTCCGCATGCAGCTCGACGGGGACGAATACGTTCTGTACAACAGCTGCAATGTTTCCGTGGCCGTCGGAATGGAAGACGGACTTGTCGTTCCGGTCATCCGCAATGCAGATAAAAAGAGCCTGCAGGAGATTTCCGCCGAAGCAAAGGCACTGGCAAAGAAGGGCCGCGAAGGAAAGCTGACGCAGGACGAACTGAAGGGAGGCCAGATCACGGTTTCCAATATCGGTATGTACGGCGTGCATTCGTTTACACCGATCATCAACCAGCCCGAAGCGGCGATCCTCGGAGCCTGCGGCGTGGAAGATGAACTTGCCCTGATCGACGGACAGGTTTCCGTACGGAAGAAGATGATGATCTGCCTGACCTACGACCACAGAATCGTAAACGGAACCGAAGTCTGTGAATTTGAGATGTATCTGAAGGATCTGATGGAACATCCCCTGCGGATCATTATCTGACGGACGCATCGCAAAACAGGAGGACTATATGGCAACAGAAATTTATATGCCGAAAAACGGCATGGATATGACAGAAGGCACTCTGATCAAATGGCTCAAGGAGATCGGTGATCCGGTTGAAAAAGATGAGCCGATCATGGAGATTGAAACGGATAAAATCACGATGGAGTCCGAAGCACCGGCGTCCGGCATCTTGTTGGCTAAGCTCTATGAGGACGGCGCGACCGTTCCCGTTCTGACGACGCTCGGTTACATCGGAGAAGCAGGAGAGGCGGTCCCCGAAAAGGAAAAAGACAGCCAGGCAGACAGCTCGGCGGCCCCTTCTCCTGCAGTTCCGAAAGCAGAAGCGAAACCTGCACCCGCAGCTCCGAAGGCGGCACCTGCTCCGGCAGCGTCGAAAGACGGGGCAGCACATTACGATGTCGCCGTGATCGGCGGCGGCCCCGCCGGTTATGTGGCGGCAATCCAGGCAGCCCAGCTTGGAGCAAAAGCGGTTGTTTTTGAAAAAAGCGTTCTCGGCGGCACCTGCCTGAACAGGGGCTGCATCCCGGCCAAGACCTATCTGAACGGGGCGAAATACATTCACCACATTCAGCAGGCGGACGTATACGGCATTCAGAACGACAAGAGCTTTACGGTCGATATGCCGAAGGCAGTCGCCCATAAAAACCAGGTCGTAAAGCAGCTGACAGGCGGCGTGGCAGGCCTGCTGCGCTCTCATAAGATCGACGTCGTGTACGGAAGCGCATCCCTTGCTTCCGAAACGGAGATCGTCTGCGGCGGAAAGACCTACAGTGCGGATAAGATCCTCCTCTGCGGCGGGTCGAAGGCCGTCCGCATTCCGATTCCGGGAATCGAAAGCCCGAATGTTCTGACCAGTGACGAAATCCTGGATCTGGAAAAACTGCCGAAGAAGATGATCGTAATCGGCGGCGGCGTAATCGGCTGTGAAATGGGAACCGTCTTCGCAAGCTACGGCTGCGAGCTGACGATCATTGAAGCCATGGACCGTGTGCTTCCCATGATGGATGCCGATGTTTCCGCGGAGATCACAAAGAGCCTGAAGAGCCTCGGCATCAAAATCCTGACCTCCTGCAGTGTGGACAAGATCGAAGATGTCGCGGGCGGAAGCGTAGTGACCTACAACGGAACCGAAAAAGAAGAAGCGGAGATCATTCTGCTTTCGATCGGACGTGCAGCGGATCTGGAATGCCTCGGCGCCCTTGCGGATCAGATCAAAATGGAACGCGGAAAAGTTGTTGTGGATGACTATATGCAGACCAGCATTCCGAACATCTATGCGGCCGGCGATATCAACGGCAGAAACATGCTTGCCCATGCGGCATTCAAGATGGGTGAAACGGCTGCGGCCAACGCTCTGGGCGCACACGAAGCCTGCCGTCTGGACCAGGTTCCGAGCGCGGTCTACACCCTTCCGGAATGTGCCTGCGTCGGTCTGACGGAAGAAGCCGCCATTCAGAAATACGGCAAAAACAATATTCTCGTGGGAAGATTCCCCTTTGCCGCAAACGGACGGGCTCTCGCCTGCAACGAAACGGCCGGCTTTGTCAAAGTCATCGCGGACAAGCGCTACAAAGAAATGCTGGGCGTACACATGGTCGGAGCAGACGCTGCGGAAATGATCTCCGAAGCTTCTTCGCTGATGGCCTGTGAGATCCCGGTCGACGAAACGGCAGAGATCATCCATGCTCATCCGACCTGTTCGGAAGCATTCATGGAAGCCTGTGCCGATGCGCTGGGTGTCTGCAAGCACCTTCCGAAGAAATAAGCAACGGATCCTTCGGGATCATATAATAACATTCTCCTCTCCAACATATTATATAATTTTAAAACGGCAGCCTGTGCGAGCATCCGGGAAACACGATTTTCGTGGTACCCGAAGCAAAACACAGGCTGTCCGTTCTTGTTTTTTGACATATCCGTGGTATCATTTTAATCAGAGAATTTTTGTCATTAAAGTTCGGAAAATGGCTTTAGGCGGAAAATGGCTTTAGGCGGGAAATGCGGCAGGATCTGCTGTGCGGTTCCGCGCAGGACCGGTGCCGGCCGCGGCATACAGCCGTGGGTTCTGACCGTGTTCCGGAGGCATTCCAGAAAGGATTTTTATGAGCGGTACAGATAAAAAATGGTGGAAGGAAAGCGTGGTCTATCAGGTTTATCCGAGGAGCTTCAACGACAGCAACGGTGACGGGATCGGCGATCTGAACGGCATCACGGAAAAGCTTCCCTACCTGAAAGAACTGGGCGTGGATGTGATCTGGCTGTCGCCCGTTTACCAGTCTCCGAATGCGGATAACGGTTATGATATCAGCAATTACCGTGAGATCATGACGGAATTCGGTACGATGGAAGACTTCGACCGTATGCTGGAGACGGCGCATGAACTCGGTCTGAAGATCATGATGGATCTGGTGGTCAACCACAGCTCGGACGAACATGAGTGGTTCCGGGAAAGCCGCAGCTCAAAAGACAATCCCTATCGTGATTATTACATCTGGAGAGAGGCGAAAGACGGAAAGGAGCCGAACAACTGGGGCTCCTGCTTCGGCGGCCCGGCCTGGGAATACGATGAACAGACAGATATGTATTATCTGCATCTGTTTGCCGTCAAACAGCCGGATCTGAACTGGGATAATCCGCGCGTCCGGGAAGAAGTATTTGACATGATGACCTGGTGGTGCGAGAAGGGGATCGACGGTTTCCGCATGGACGTGATCAACATGATCTCCAAAGATCCGGCTCTGCCGGACGGCAGGCCCGGACCCGGCGGTTACGGGGATCCCTCTGCCCATAACGGACCCCATGTGCACGAATACATTCAGGAGATGAACCGGAAGGTGCTTTCCCGCTATGATCTGATCACGGTCGGAGAGTGCGGCGGCGCAACGGCTGAGGATGCGCTCGATTATGCGCGTGCAGACGGAAAAGAACTGAATATGATCTTCCAGTTCGAGCATGTCCGCCTGGATGACGGCGAAGACATCAAGTGGGCGCACAGGAAGATCGACCTGACCGAGCTGAAGCAGGTCATGAGCAAGTGGCAGATCCTGCTGCATGGTAAGTCCTGGAACAGCCTGTACTGGTGCAACCATGACCAGCCAAGGATCGTGTCGCGGCTCGGAAACGACAGCCCGGAATACCGGGAGCTTTCCGCCAAGATGATAGCCACCAACCTGCATATGATGCAGGGGACGCCCTATATCTACCAGGGTGAAGAACTGGGCATGACGAATTATCCGTTCACATCGATCGATGAGTTCCGGGACGTGGAAAGCCTTCATGCGATGCAGGAACTCGTGGAGAAAAAGGTTCTCACGGAAGAGGAGATCTTCGAAAGCGTCTGTTACAAAGGAAGGGACAATTCCAGAACGCCGATGCAGTGGGACGACAGCAGCGAAGCCGGCTTTACGACCGGCACCCCCTGGATCAACGTCAATCCCAATTACAAAGAGATCAACGCAAAAGAGCAGGTCGGACGGGAAGATTCCGTATTTCACTATTATCAGAAACTGATCCGTCTGCGCAGGGAACATGAGATCATCGTGTACGGCAGCTACCGTCTGCTCCTTCCGGAGAGCAGGGACGTTTACGCCTATGAACGGTCACTGAAAGACGAAGTTCTTCTGGTCGTCTGCAATTTCACCGACAGGGACATCACTTTCGATGTGGAAGACGGATCGGCTCTCGCGGAAGCAGGAAAAGGCGTAATGCTGATCAGCAATTACGGACGTGAAACGCTGGAGAAACAGATCACGCTGAAGCCGTATGAGGCATTCGTCTGGAAGTATCACAGAAGCGTATAAAGCGGTACTCCCGGGAAGATGAAAAGCTCTTATCCGGAATCATTGCAAAATATGAAAAATGCAGCTGTAAATGCAGG
>JABUSX010000014.1 GCA_021442545.1 Eubacterium sp.
TCCGTGCTGTATCGCTGCGGAGCGGCGGAAATCCGTGCGGTCTGTGCGACGGCCGCTCACTACACGCGGCAGCCCGGAAATTCAGCCTGATTTTTCTTCGGGAAGAGACGAATCCTCACGAAAAGGGAAAACGTTATTCCTTTCGGATATACGGCGGTACATCCTTCCTTTTTTGATTCCGCCGGAAAGACGAGCTCTGCATTGCACGTTTAGACAGGTTTGTGCTAAAATACGTCTAACTATGCGGAAATGAACTATTTACGGGAAGTAAAACCATGGCAAATCTGGATCCGAAAGAAAAAGAACGCCTGTGCCGTATGATCGCACTGGCGCGCTTCGAAGAAAAAAACGAAGATACTGCTTTTCGCATCAACAACAGTTACCAGCAGGATTATACGACGCATGCCCTGATCCGGAATTTTATCCTGACCACGATTGCCTTTGTCCTGGTGCTGGTTGTCATCGTAATGATCAATATGGATACGTTTCTGAGTAATCTGAATAACCTGGATCTCAGACCCTTCCTTCTGACCGTCGGCATCAGTTATCTGATCATGCTCGGGGTCTATTCCGTTATTTCATATACGATGGCCCGGCTGCGGTATGCCCGCGCAGAAAACGGAATCAAACAATACCGTTTTGAACTGGATCAGCTGAGAAAAAGCTACAGGGTGGAGGATGCGATCCTGCGCCAGACGATAAAAGAAGAGAGTGAGGAGTAAACCGCTGACATGGATATACTGATAAAGATCAAGGATAAATGCAGAGAGATCTATGCGGATTATGATACGATAATCCGTCCGATTCTGAAATTCGGGCTGGCGGTGATGATCCTCCTGCTCATCAACAACAAACTCGGATATCTGAGTGCGCTGAACAATCTGTTCATTCTGATCATCCTGGCGGTTGTCTGCGCGATCCTGCCGCTCAACGGTACAGTGGTGATCGGCTGCGCCCTGATCGTGGCGCATTGCTTTGGGCTTGGCGTCGAGGTCGGAGGTTTTGCCTTCATACTCTATCTGCTGATGCTTCTGATGTATTTCCGTTTTGTTCCGAAGGATGCACTCGTGCTGCTTCTGACACCGGTTGCCTTCATTCTGAATGTTTCGCTGGCGATTCCGCTCTGCCTTGGTCAGATCCGCAAGCCGGTTTCGGCTCTGTCAATGATCTTCGGTATCGTGTCCTGGCAGTTCGTTCTTTCAATCGGTACGACGATCGAACCGCTGAAGAGCACGCCGGACGTATCAATGCTGGATGTGATCCAGACCATGCCGAAATCGCTTCTTTCTCAGAATGCGCTTTTCCAGATCATCATTTATGTCATCGTCATGCTGGTCGTTATTGCCGTGAGAAGTCTGGGGACGGATTACGGTCATGAGAAAGCCATCATTGCCGGAGCCGTCGTTTATGTCGTTCTGGAGATTGCCGGAAGCCGGATCCTCGGAACAGAAACTTCTGTCGGAAGCGTGATCCTTTGTGCGGTGCTCTCGGTCGCTATTGCCTGGTTCCTGAAGACATTCTATTTCACGGCAGATTATACGAAGAGCGAAACACTGATGTTTGAGGATGACCGGAATTATTACAGAGTCCGGGTCATTCCGAAACTTCATCCGGTGGACAGCTGGACGGGTGAGGATCTGGAAAAAGAGAGATCGGAAGAAATGCCGGAGATCAGTCTGAAACGTTTCAGACAGCTTCAGGATGAAGAAAACCGTAAAAAATTCCAGGATATCGATTTCCAGTCTGAACTGGAACAGTCTCTGAAGGGGCTTGGAGCGAAGACAACCCGCCTTCCGGACGAACTCAGAACAGACGCGGGAACGGATGAGAAAAAATAAAGGCCGGAGAGAAACGCATCGGCTGAAAAATGTGTATGCCGGCAGCAAACGGCCGGAAAAGATGACAGCCGGAAGGAAACGCAGCGGCTGTAAAAGGGGAGAAAAAGGGGAGGAAACAATACATTGGATAGTCTGGTGAACTGGCTGAATGATATTGCGTCATGGGTCATACCGCCCAAGCCGGTCGGCATAATCGATATTATCCAGATCCTGATTCTGTCATTCTTTGTCTATAAAATCATTTTCTGGATGAAGAATACCCGTTCCTATACCCTTCTGAAAGGGATTCTTATCGTCCTTGCTTTTATCATCATTGCCAATGTGTTCAAGATGGATGTCATTATCTGGCTGATCCAGAATCTGGGTGTGGTCGCCATCGTAGCACTGGTCATTATTTTCCAGCCTGAACTCCGGAAGATACTGGAGAAGATGGGACAGAGCAACTTCTTAACGTCTGCTCTTCGTGCCGGCAAGGCATCACCCGAGGACAAACGCTACAGTGACAATACGATCAACGAAATTGTACGTGCCAGTTTTGAAATGGGTGAAATGCGGACAGGTGCATTGATCGTATTTGAAAAAATGATCATCCTGCAGGAATACATTAATACCGGTATTCCGATCGACGGAGTCATATCCAGCCAGCTTCTTCTCAACATTTTTGAACATAATACGCCGCTGCACGACGGAGCCGTTATTGTGCGCGGAGACCGGATTATGGCAGCAACCTGCTACCTGCCGCTTTCCGACAATATGGGACTCAGCAAAAAATACGGAACAAGACACCGGGCCGCGATCGGAATCAGCGAAGTCAGTGATTCTCTGACGATCGTTGTTTCCGAGGAAACAGGCAGTGTTTCCTATGCAATGAACGGACATCTGCGCAGTGCCGTAACGCCGAGCGAACTGAGAGAATTACTGATCAGGGAACAGACTGCGGCACAAAGGCAGACCATCCACAGAGACAGGGGGCGTGCCGTATGAAAAGAAAATTTCTGGATTTTTTCCGTGTTAATCTCGGGCTGAAGATACTCTCGGTTATTATAGCGGTCGTAATCTGGTATGTTGTCGTAAACATCAGCGATCCGGTTGAAACAAAAGGTTTTTCGGTAAAGGTAACGGTCGAAAACGAAGGCTATATTGCAAACGGTAAGAAGATTTATCGTATTGATGATGATTACAAGACCGTGACGGTGTTTGCCAAGGCAAACCGTTCGGTACTGAATGAAGTTACGGAAGATGACATCAGCGTTGTTGCGGATCTGACACAGATCGTGGATATGAACACAGATCCCGTCCGGGTTCCTCTTTCGGCGAGCTGCAGACGTATTCCTGTGACGAATCTGACGTTGTCACGGACAACGATTCCGATCACGATCGAAAATATTGCCACGCTGGAGCTGCCGGTAACGGTATCAACGGGAGAAACAACTCCAAGTCAGGAATATGAAGTCGGCAGGACCGTTCCGAATCCGGACAGCATCGTTGTCAAAGGACCGGAATCCATTATCAACTCCGTTGATTCCGCTGTTGCCGTCATCGATGTGACCGGCATGACGCAGGACAGCGTCCGTCAGGCAAAACTCGTTCTTTATGATAAGAACTCGAAGGCCATTTCAGAGAGTACGATCGAAGACGATCTGACGATTACAGGCGGAACGAAGGATGTAACTGTTTATGTCGAACTTTGGAAACGCCGGAGTGATGTAAGTCTGAATGTTGAATACGACGGCAGGCCGGCGGAGGGATATCACGTGGATTCCATCAGTACAACGCCGCAGACGGTTACGGTCGTAGGTTCTCCGACAGCACTGAAAAAGCTGAAAAAGAACGGAAATACGCTGACGATTCCGGCTTCTCTGATCAATATTGATGGTGCTGCGAGTTCTGTCAGCACAGAGATCCCGCTTGCGGATATTCTTCCGGACGAAATGCGCCCGGCAAAGAATACGGCAGATATAGTGGTCGCCACGATCTCGATCCTTTCGGATAAATCGGTCGAACTTAAGCTGGATGTGGATAACATTAAAGTGAAGAATCTGAATCCGACGCTTGCACTTTCCTATGAACAGACGGAAGTTCCGGTTCTGATCAGGGGTGACGGGGAGGTCACAGGTAATCTGAATGCGCAGGATATCGTGGCGGCGATCAACCTCGAAGGACTCGAAGCCGGAGAGCATACGATCCCGGTCAGGATCAAGCTTCCGGAAGGCGCTGTTCTGGAAAAAGAGGTTGAAATAACGATTACCCTGAAGGAGATTGCAACTCCGGTTCCGACGGAAGCGGAGGAACCGACCGGAAATCCGGAAAAATAATTTCCGAACCGGATAAACAGGAAAGAAGATAAAGGAGCAGACTATGTGTGGTATTGTCGGATATATTGGCGAGGAACAGGCGGCGCCGATCCTTCTGGACGGATTGTCTCACCTGGAATACAGGGGATATGATTCCGCCGGAATCGCCGTTTTTCATGACGGAAAGATCTGCATGAGCAAAGCCCCCGGAAAATTAAAGGCACTGACAAGTCTGACAGAAAACGGCGAGGCCATGCCCGGAAAAAGCGGCATCGGGCATACGCGCTGGGCAACACACGGGGAACCGAATGAAACGAATGCCCATCCGCATCTGAATGCAATGGGAACCATCGCGGTCGTACATAACGGTATTATTGAAAATTACATGAAATACAAGACCATGCTGGAGAAAAAGGGTTACGTATTTCAGTCTGATACGGACACAGAGGTCATTGTCCACATGCTGGATTACTATTACAAGGGGAGTCCTGTGAGGACGATCGCCCATGTCATGCACCGGCTTGAAGGTTCTTATGCACTCGGAATCCTCTTCGCCGATCATCCGGATGAGGTCTATGCGGCACGCAAGGATTCACCGCTCATTGTCGGTGCCTCCGATTCGGGCAGCTTCATTGCTTCGGATGTGCCGGCGATCCTGCACTATACACGCAAGGTCTGGTATATGGAAAACGGAGAGATCGCAGTTCTCCGTAAAGATGCCATCTCTTTCTATAACAATGACGGTGACGGGATCGAAAAGGATTCGGT
>JABUSX010000105.1 GCA_021442545.1 Eubacterium sp.
ATTTCTGTCTGCCGTATGAAAACCGAAATTTCATATTTCTGCCTGCCGAGAAACCGGAATTTTTCATTTTTGTCTGCTGAGCGAAAAGCGGCATTTCATATTTCTGGCTGACGGATAAAAAAATCAGGTCTTATATTTCTTCCTGCCGGATATGAAATACTGGATACACTTGTATCTTTATGCTAAAATGTACAGAAGTTTATGGGTATATATAAGGCAACGAATATTCCTTATAACAGGCAACAGGTTATTTTTATAAAGGAGAAAAGCATATGGACAATCTGACATTACAGAAACATGCGCTCGAAGTCCGGAGAGGAATCGTTTCCGCGACGCACGCAGCCAAATCCGGACATCCCGGCGGTTCTCTTTCCGCTGCGGAGATCTACACCTATTTATATTTTGAAGAAATGAACGTGGATCCGGCAGATCCGCAGAAGGCCGACAGAGACCGCTTCGTTCTTTCAAAAGGACACACGGCTCCGGGTTACTATTCTGTTCTGGCGGAAAAAGGATTTTTCCCGAAGGAAGATCTTCTGACACTGCGTCACACAGGTTCCTATCTTCAGGGACATCCCGATAAAAAGCATATCCCCGGCGTTGATATGTCCTCCGGTTCTCTCGGCCAGGGCCTTTCAGCCGCAGTCGGTATGGCACTTTCCGCAAAAGTCTTCGGAAACGACTATCGTGTTTATGCACTGATGGGCGACGGCGAGATCCAGGAAGGCCAGATCTGGGAAGCAGCTATGTTTGCCGGTGCGAAAAAGCTGGACAACCTCGTAGCGATCGTGGATAACAACAACCTGCAGATCGACGGACCGATCACGGAAGTCAACTCTCCGTATCCGATCGACGAGAAATTCAAAGCCTTCAATTTCCATGTGATCAACGTGGAAGACGGCAACGATTTCGATCAGCTTCGTGCGGCTTTTGCCGAAGCACGTGAAACAAAGGGCATGCCGACCGCCATCGTCTGCAAGACAGTCAAGGGCAAAGGCATTTCCTTCATGGAAAACCAGGTCAGCTGGCATGGTTCGGCACCGAACGATGAACAGTATGCGCAGGCAATGTCAGAACTGGAGAAAGCGGAGGAAGCATTATGTCAGAAGTAAAAAAGATCGCAACACGGGTCAGCTATGGCCAGGCTCTTGTTGAACTGGGAAATATGCATGATGATATCATCGTTCTGGACGCGGATCTTGCGGCTGCAACCCAGACCGGTAAATTTAAAAAGGCTTTTCCGGAGAAGTTTTTTGACTGCGGTATTGCAGAAGGCAACATGATGTGCATCGCAGCCGGTATTGCCACAACAGGAAAAGTTCCGTTTGCCAGCACCTTCGCCATGTTTGCGGCAGGCCGTGCATTCGAACAGATCCGCAACTCCATCGGTTATCCGAAGCTGAATGTCAAGATCGGCGCGACCCATGCAGGTCTTTCCGTCGGTGAAGACGGCGCGAGCCATCAGTGCAACGAAGACATCGCCCTGATGCGCACGATCCCGGGCATGACGATCATCAGCCCGGCCGATGATGTGGAAGCCCGCGCAGCCGTGTTCGCAGCCTACGAGCATGAAGGCCCCGTCTATATGCGTTTCGGCCGCCTGGCAGCTCCGGTGATTTATGATGAAGAAAATTACAAATTCGAGCTTGGCAAGGGCGTCGTCCTGAAAGAAGGCAAGGACATGACCCTGATCGCAACCGGACTTATGGTTGCCCGTGCTCTTGAAGCAGCGAAAGCTCTTGCAGAAGACGGCATCGATGCGGAAGTCATCAATATCCACACGATCAAGCCGCTGGATGAGGAACTCGTGGTCGCTTCCGCAAAGAAGACCGGCAAGGTCGTGACGATTGAGGAACATTCCGTGATCGGCGGACTCGGCAGCGCTGTCTGTGACGCTCTCAGTGCAAAGGCTCCGACACCGGTTCTGAAGATCGGCGTGCAGGACTGCTTCGGAGAATCCGGACCTGCAGAAGAAGTACTCACAAAGTATGGTCTGGACGTGAACGGAATCGTGAAACAGATCCGGGAGTGGTAATCATACAATCCGGGAACGAAAAATGATTTAAACGAAGTCAGAAAGTTATGAGTGGTGTCCTGTATGTCATTCATAACTTTTTGATTATGAAGAGAGCGAAAGTAATCCTGCCGGTTTTGCTCCTGATCGTGAAAAGAACGAAAGTAACGAAAGTAACCCTGACGGTTATGTTTCGGATCGTGAAAAGAACGAAAGTAACCCTGCCGGTTATGTTTCGGATCGTGGAGAGAACAGAAAGTTCTGTTATGCAGTATTTTCAAGGCAGAAGGCAGCATGTGATTGTCAAAAAGGCGGATATCGGATATGAGAGAAGAAACCGGGAGAAAATGTGTCATCTTTGACATGGATGGCGTCGTTATGGATTCGGCAAGACTGGAAATGTTCGGCTGGAGGATCGTGGCGGAAGAGGAAGGACTGCCGGATATCGAGTCCTATTACGGAGATTCCCTGGGAAAGAATCCGAAAGAAGTCAGTGACGTATTTCAGAGGCATTACGGTTTTGACGGATTCGAACGTCTGAATGCCAGAGTATATGAAAAAATGAGGGATCAGTACGTCGACGGACACATTCCGCTGCGCGCGGGAGCCCTTGAAACGCTGGAACTTCTGAAGGCGAACGGGGTCGGAATCGGCCTGGCTACCGGAACGGAATCCGATACCGTCTATGATCTGCTTGAAGCAAATCAGGTGAAATCGTATTTCGAAAGCATCTGGTGCGGCGACATGGTCACGCTCTGCAAGCCGGATCCGGAGCTTTATCTGCGCTGCTGCGAAGAAATGGGTGCCGTTCCGGCGGAAACCTACGGCGTGGATGACGGGGGAAACGGAATTCTGGCACTTCACGCAGCCGGCATGAAGGCGATCCTGCCCGAGGATCAGTATCATCCGACGCCGGAGATCATTGCCCTTTGCGATGCGGTACTGCCTTCCATGTATGCCGTGAGAGATTATCTTCGCGAAAAACTGGATCTGAAGGATTGAGACAGAGAAGATCGGGAACGGAACGAAAACCGGAATGAGAATCCGGAACGGAAATACAGAAAATGATGATCAGAGAATATCCTGAGAGATTCAGGATGGTACTGTGAGGACAGGAATTATGATTCAGATTGAAACTTACCGCGGACATATCCGCAACTGGAAGTCTCTTTGCGGAGAACTGGGAATCGATGATACCCTTTCGCGCGAGGAGCGGGAACCGGAGATTCTGAAGAAGGGTTACGAAATGTGGAAGGAAGAACTGCCGGATCATCTTTACGGCATGTTTGCCTTCGCAGTCTGGGACGAAAAGAACGAGACGCTTTTCTGTGCCCGTGATCATTTCGGTACCAAACCCTTCTATTATTATGAAACAGAAGAGGGCGGCCTGATCTACGGCACCTATATCCGGGATATTATCGGTCAGGACGGTTTCGTGAAGGAACTGAATGAAGACATGCTGCAGCTGTACATGTCGCTGACCTATGTGCCGGGCGAGGATACCTTCTTCAAAGGCATCAAAAAACTGATGCCGGGTCATTATCTGCTCTGGAAAAAAGGTGAGATGGAGATCGTCCGGTATTTCGCACCGGATTACCGTCCGGACAACGAAAAGAGTCTCGGGGACTGGGCAGATGAGATCCACAATACGCTGCTTTCTGTGATGCCGGAAGTCAAGGAAGACTGCGAAACGGCGGAATCTTTCCTTTCGGGCGGCGTGGATTCGTCCTATGTCTTTGCGGTTTCGGATGCGGAAGTCAGCGATTCCTGCGGATACGAAGATCCGCGCTTTGATGAGTCTCCGCTTGCGGCCGAAACGGCCCGCCTGCTCGGCCGGAAAAACAACCGCTGCCTCATCACGCCGGAGATGTATTTTGAAGCGGTTCCCTATGTGATGGAAAATATGGAGCTTCCGCTCGGTGATGCCTCCGCGATCGTCTTTGCCATCGCCTGCAAAGCCACGGCGGAACACACGAAGCTCTGCTATTCCGGCGAGGGCGCCGATGAATTCTTCGGCGGCTATAACATGTACCGGAACGCGGAACGCTACGGCGACGCGCTGAAGACCTTCTATGTCGGCAACACGAATATCATGAAGGAAGAGGAAAAGCAGCAGCTTCTGAAATACTATAATCCGGAAGTGCTGCCGATCGGCCTTGTCAAAGATATTTACGAGGAAACGGAAGGCCTGGATCCGCTCACAAGGATGGCGGATATCGACATCCGGATCTGGCTGGAAGGAGATATCTATCTGAATGTGGATAAGATGAGCACGGCAGTCGGACTCGAGATCCGGATGCCGCTGACAGACAGACGCATCTTCGACATCGCCTGTCGTCTGCCCGCAAAATACAAGGTCAATGCAGAACAGAACAAGGTCGCCTTCCGTACGGCTGCCTCGAAGGTTCTGCCGGATGAGATCGCCTTCCGCAAGAAGCTCGGCTTCATCGTGCCGATCCGCCACTGGATGGCTGACGAGCGTTACAACGCGTCCGTCCGGGAAAAACTCGAAGGCGCGTCAGCGGAAAAATTCTTCCATAAAGAAGAGATCCGGAAGATCTGGGAGGAATACACGGGCGGAA
The DNA here is from genome assembly GCA_021442545.1 of Eubacterium sp. Classification (GTDB taxonomy): domain Bacteria; phylum Bacillota; class Clostridia; order Lachnospirales; family Lachnospiraceae; genus Bilifractor. Next base: position 4,597 of record JABUSX010000105.1, read on the forward strand.
ATTCCGATCTGTGGAGAAAGATCTGGACGATCTATACCTTCCTGGTGTGGTACGATCTCTATTTTTGACCGACCACGACTCTGACAGAACCGGAACAGGATCCGAAAAGCCGGCGGAGAGGAAAAGAAAAGTTTCCGGCTGCCGGATGATGCAGGATCTGAAAATCAGAAGACCTGCCCCTGACAGAACCGGGACAGAATCCGAAAAGCCGGCGGAGAGGAAAAGAAAAGTTTCCGGCTGCCGGA
>JABUSX010000376.1 GCA_021442545.1 Eubacterium sp.
CTGTTTCTGCAGTTCTTTTCTGCTTACAGGGAAGGAAGGTCAGCGCCGGCGGATCTGAAGACAATCCTTCGTGCTTACTGTATGGAACATCTGTATGATTTCACATATATCCGCACGAGGGAACTTTACGATCCCGGTCTTTGCTTTGCACGGGATATCGTCATGAATGCGGATACCGCGGATCTTCGCTATCTGTATTATTACGGCGAATATATTACAGAGAATGAGATCAGAACGGCAGCGTTTCTGAACACGCTGACGGAGGAAGAGATCGATTCGATCGCGCGGACGTGGACAGAAGGCTACCGGATCGGCTTTGTACTTCAGAACAAACCTCTGAATAAAAAGAAATCAGCCTTTCTGGAATACCGGATCGGCTTTGAGCGCGTGATAAAGGCAGCCATACGCCAGCTTGGAGAGATGGGGCTCGAAAGCATCATCTGCCGCAGACCGTCGCATATGCAGGAAAAGCGGTACCAGGCGCGCGGCGGTTTTACGGGTACCGATCCGAACGGACAGTTTTCCTATGACTGGCGGGAAGTTTCGGCACTCTTCATGGACGAAACCTTCGTGAAAGAGCGTTTGAAAGCGCAGGAGGCTGCTTTTGAACAGATCCGGGAAAAGGCGGAAACACATGCGGGACCGCTTGTGATGGAAGTGTTCGGAGAAGCACTGTTTCATCCGCAGGCAAAAGAAAGTGCACCGCGTCTTTCACGGGAACAGGAGCAGCTGCAGGTTCGTTTCCGGAATGCGGCCGGAGAAATGACGAACCGTTATATCCATGGGGAAGAACGCAGCTTTACGATCATTGCCTATCCGGTTCCGGAGATCGGGGATCGGTTTGAAGAGATCTTCCGGGAGACGATCCGGATCAACAACCTGGATCAGAGCGTATACGGAGTGATCCAGCAGAAGCTGATCGATGCACTGGATCGGGGAAGGGCCGTGCATGTGAAAGGAAGCGGCGGCAATCAGACCGATCTGACGGTCTGTCTGCATGAGCTGGCGGATCCCGATAGACAGACGAACTTTGAAAACTGCCTGGCGGATGTGAACATTCCGCTTGGGGAAGTCTTCACTTCTCCCGTTCTGGAGGGAACAAAGGGGCTGCTTCATGTCAGCAGTGTCGTGCTGAATGATCTTCCCTATGAAAATCTGAAGCTGCGTCTTGATGACGGCATGATCACGGAATACAGCTGCTCGAATTTTGAAGATCCGGAAGAAGGCAGGCGGTATATTGAGGAAAACCTTCTGTTTCATCATAAAACGCTGCCGATCGGAGAATTTGCGGTCGGTACGAATACGACGGCATACCGGATGGCACATGATTTTGCAATAGAAGCTGTTCTGCCGATCCTGATCGCGGAAAAAACAGGGCCGCATTTTGCTTTTGGGGACACCTGTTATTCCCGGCAGGAGGACGTGGCAGTCTTTAATCCGGACGGAAAAGAGATCATTGCGCGTGAAAATTCCTGCTCCGCACTTCGGAAAGAAGAGCCGGAAAAGGCATATTTTAACTGTCACACCGACGTGACCATACCGTATAATGAACTCGGATCGGTCACGGTGCTCTGCAGAGACGGATCGGAGACCGCCCTGATTGAAAAGGGACGCTTTGTGCTTCCGGGAACGGAAGAACTGAATAAAGCTCTTGATTGATCAGCCCGCAGGGTGCAGAATATGGCAGGCGGAAACAGCAGCCGGGAACGGCTGAATAAACAGAAAAATCAAACAGAAAAAGTAAAAGGAAAAGAACAGGCGGAAACAACCGGATAAGCAGGGGAACAGCCAATAAGCAGGAAAACAGCGGATGCGGCAGCTGAAGGCAGGACCGGCTTTCGTGAAGACAGATAAAAGGACAAAAAGGAGAAGAATATGGCTAAGGTAGGAATCGTAATGGGAAGTGATTCGGACATGTCTGTCATGTCCAAAGCGGCAGATCTTCTGGAAAAGCTGGGCATCTCGTATGAGATGAGGATCATTTCCGCACATCGGGAAACGGATCTCTTCGTGGATTATGCAAAATCGGCGGAGGAACGGGGATTGAAGGTCATCATTGCGGGTGCCGGCATGGCCGCTCATCTGCCGGGAATGTGCGCAGCACTGTTCCCGCTTCCGGTGATCGGTGTGCCGATGCATACGACATCGCTTGGCGGAAGAGATTCTCTTTACTCGATCGTTCAGATGCCGACCGGCATTCCGGTTGCGACTGTCGCGATCGGGGGAGCTGCGAATGCGGCAATTCTTGCGGCAAAGATCCTGGCTGTTTCCGATCCGGAACTGCTGGAGCGGCTGAAAGCATATTCTTCTGAGATGGCAGAGCAGGTGATGGCGAAGGATGCGCATCTGCAGGAAGCCGGATATAAGAATTACTGAGAATGAAAAGCAGGCGGCGGTGAAGGGTGTACATTTTCGGAAAGCTGACCGGCAGGTGCGGCTGAAACGGATGGACATGTAATGACGGAGCTTGCATACCTGCAGAAAATCGGATATAAAACTGTTAATTAAGGACAGAAAGGTTGGATGGCATTTATGGATTATAAGAGCGCGGGTGTGGATATTGAGGCCGGCTACCGTTCGGTCGAACTGATGAAAAAACACGTGGCTTCGACGGCGCGTCCGGAGCTTCTCGGAGGGCTTGGCGGGTTTTCCGGTGCGTTTTCCATGAGCAGTTTTAAAAATATGGAAAAGCCGACGCTGGTTTCCGGAACGGATGGCGTGGGGACGAAGCTGAAACTGGCTTTTCTGATGGACCGGCATGATACGGTCGGGATCGACTGTGTGGCGATGTGCGTCAATGATATTGCCTGTGCGGGCGGAGAACCGTTGTTCTTCCTGGATTACATTGCCTGCGGAAAAAACGTTCCGGAAAAGATCGCCGACATCGTAAAGGGCGTTGCGGATGGCTGCGTACAGGCCGGTGCGGCGCTGATCGGCGGCGAAACGGCAGAAATGCCGGGCTTTTATCCGGAAGATGAATACGATCTGGCCGGCTTTTCCGTCGGAATCGTGGACGAAAAGGATATGATTACCGGCAGAAATCTTCAGGCCGGCGATATTCTGATCGGTATTGCTTCCTCAGGCGTTCACAGCAACGGTTTTTCACTTGTCCGGAAAGTTTTTGACATGACGCCGGCTTCTCTGGACCAGTATTATGATGAACTCCAGGACAAGCTGGGTGAAGTGCTGCTTACGCCGACAAAGATCTATGTCCGTGCACTCAAGCAGCTGAAGGAGTCGGGTGTCCGGGTCAAGGCCTGCAGCCACATTACGGGCGGCGGTTTTTATGAGAATGTTCCCCGTATGATGAAAGAGGGAACGGTTGCGCGGATCCGTAAGGACAGCTATCCGCTTCCGGCGGTCTTTTCTCTGATCGAGGAAAAAGGCAGAATCGAAAAACAGATGATGTACAATACTTTCAACATGGGAATCGGCATGGTGATTGCCGTGGATCCGGAGGATACGGAAGCAGCCCTGAAGGCCATCCGCATGGCGGGAGAGGGGCCGTATACGATCGGTTACGTCGATTCCGGCGAGAAGGGAGTCATCCTTGAATAAAAAACTGCGAATCGTGGTTCTCGTTTCCGGAGGCGGAACAAATCTGCAGGCGGTCATTGATGCCATTCAGGACGGAACGATCACGAATACGGAAATTGTCGGGGTGATCAGCAACAATCCCGGAGTAAAGGCTATGGAACGTGCGGAAAAGGCAGGCATTGACGCAAAGTGCGTCAGCCCGAAGAACTTTGCGGTGCGCGCGGATTTCGAAGAGGCACTGCTTGCAGCCGTACAGGCCTATGAACCGGATCTGGTCGTACTTGCAGGCTGCATGGTCGTCATTCCGGAAAAAATGGTCAAAGCATTTGAAAACCGGATCATCAACATTCATCCGGCGCTGATTCCGGCTTTCTGCGGAACGGGCTACTACGGGCTGCGGGTACATCAGAAGGTTCTGGAGCGCGGTGCCCGTGTGACCGGCGCGACGGTGCATTTTGTAGATGCAGGAACGGATACGGGGCCGATCATTCTTCAGAAGGCGGTATATGTGCAGGAAGGCGATACGCCGGAGATCCTGCAGCGGCGCGTCATGGAAGAGGCCGAGTGGAAGATCATGCCGAAGGCGATCGATCTGATCGCAAACGGACGGGTCAAAGTGGAAAACGGAAAAGCTTGTATCGCAGACTATACGTTCGGAGAGGAGTAACAGAATGAAGGTTCTGATCATTGGAAGCGGCGGAAGAGAACATGTCATCGCATGGAAGGCGGCACAGAGTCCGAAGGTGACAAAGATTTACTGTGCACCGGGCAACGCAGGGATCGCCTCCGTTGCGGAATGCGTTCCGATCGGCGCAATGGAATTTGAAAAGCTTGCGGATTTTGCGGCCGAAAAAGAGATCGATCTGACGATCGTCGGCATGGACGATCCGCTGGTCGGCGGAATCGTGGATGTTTTTGAGGAACGCGGTCTCCGCGTTTTCGGACCGCGTAAGAATGCGGCGATCCTCGAGGGATCGAAGGCCTTTTCCAAGGATCTGATGAAAAAATACAACATTCCGACAGCGGCGTATGAAAACTTTGACGATCCGGAAAAGGCACTTGCTTATCTGGAAACCGCGAAGTATCCGATCGTTCTGAAGGCGGACGGACTGGCACTCGGAAAGGGTGTTCTGATCTGCGAAACGTCGGAAGAGGCGAAGGAAGGTGTCCGCACGATCATGCTGGATAAAAAGTTCGGCAGCGCCGGAAATCAGATGGTCATTGAAGAGTTTCTGACCGGACGGGAGGTCTCGGTTCTTTCCTTCGTAGACGGAAAGACCGTAAAGA
>JABUSX010000125.1 GCA_021442545.1 Eubacterium sp.
CTGTAGCTCTCAGTGGCGAGACCAATGGCTACGTAACTGTAGAATGCACAGTGAAATAATATTCCGAAACAGCTGAGTTGAGGAAGTGCATAACTGAGGTATAAAATGGCAGAAAAAAAACGAGATTATTATGAAGTTCTGGGCGTGGAGCGCAGCGCGACGGAAGACGATCTCAAACGTGCATACCGAAAACTGGCCAAAAAATATCACCCGGATATTAATCCGGGTGATAAAGAGGCCGAGGAGAAATTTAAAGAAGCCACAGAAGCCTACGGGGTTCTGAGTGACCCGGAGAAGCGCCGTCAGTATGACCAGTTCGGACATTCTGCGTTTGAAGGCGGCGCCGGCGGATACGGCGGTTTCGATCCGAACGGTATGGATTTCAGTGATATTTTCGGCGGCTTCGGCAGCATTTTCGGAGACCTTTTCGGGGGCGGTGCGTCACGAGGCACAGGCAGAGGCCCGCAGAGAGGAGCTGACCTTCGCGTCGTTGTTCATCTGTCATTTGAAGAAGCAATCTTCGGCTGTACGAAAGAGATCGAACTGATGATGAAGGATACCTGCCCGACCTGCGGCGGTTCCTGTGCAAAACCCGGAACTTCTCCTGTCACCTGCTCTGAATGCGGAGGCAGCGGTCAGGTCCGGCGGACGCAGCAGTCGATCTTTGGCATGATGCAGAATATCAGCGTCTGTCCGCAGTGCGGAGGCAGCGGAAAGATCATTCCCGAAAAATGTCCGAACTGCAGGGGCAACGGATATATAGCGAGCAGGAAAAAGATCCAGATCGCAATTCCGGCCGGAATCGACAACGATCAGAGTGTCCGCATCCGTGATAAGGGTGAACCCGGAAAGAACGGAGGTCCGAGAGGCGATCTGCTCGTGCAGGTTTCGGTGAAACCGCATCCGCAGTTCCGCAGAGAGGGAAATAATATTTATTCAACAGTGCTGATTTCCTTTGCGCAGGCAGCGCTCGGGTGCGATATTTACGTCGATACAGTTGACGGAGAGGTGATTTACACCGTCAAACCAGGGACCCAGACCGATACGAGGATCCGTCTGAAAGGAAAAGGCGTGCCTTCGATCCGCAACAAAAATTCCAGAGGCGATCAATATGTGACCCTCGTTGTTCAGACGCCGACAAAACTGAATGCAGCGGCAAAAGAGGCCATGAAGGCCTTTGATGAAGCTACGGGCAACACGCTGGTCGACACCTCTGACACCGGAAAGAAAAAACGAGGTTTCGGAAGAAAAAAATAATCCAACTGAAAACAAGGAGAGAGCTGATTGAAATGGACAAAATACCGTCTTGCAACGACGGTGCAGGCGGAAGATATTGTGGCAGCAACTCTCGCGGAATGCGGGATCGAAGGCGTGGAGATCGTAGATAAAGTCCCGCTTACAGAAGAGGAAAAGAGGCAGATGTTTGTCGATATTGCTCCGGAACCGGAGCAGGATGACGGCTCTGCCTTCCTGTATTTCTATCTTCCCGCCGAAGACGATGCAGCTGCGGAAAAAACAGAGGACAGTTTAAAAAAGACAGGAACAGACGGTTCCTCTACAGAGGAAATAGATCGGCCCCGTGAAGACGGGAAGGCCATCTTTGCCCGGGTACAGGAGGCTCTTGCGGAGCTTCGCCGATGGACGGATATCGGAAGCGGCACCATCGATATTTCCGAAACCGAGGATGTGGACTGGATCAACAACTGGAAAAAGTATTTTCATCAGTTTTCGGTCGATGATCTGGTCATTGTTCCGTCCTGGGAAGAGGTCAGCGAGGAAAACAAAGGCAGGACGGTTCTGCATATTGATCCCGGAACGGCTTTCGGAACGGGAATGCATGAGACGACGCAGCTTTGTATCCGTGCGATCCGGAAGTTTGTAAAAAACGGAGACCGGATGCTTGATATCGGAACAGGAAGCGGAATTCTGTCGATCGTCGCGTTGAAATACGGTGCAGAATATGCGGTCGGTACGGATCTGGATACCTGTACGATTCCGGCTGTTGCGGAAAATTCTGCCCGGAACGGTATTTCGGAAGACCGGCATGAACTTCATATCGGAAATCTGATCGATGACGCTGAACTGCAGCAGAAGGTTGGGAGAAAAATCTATGATCTCGCGGCAGCAAATATTCTTGCCGAGATCCTGATTCCGCTCATGCCGGCCGCGGCGGAGGCTTTAAAACCGGGCGGCATCCTGATCCTTTCGGGAATCCTGGAGGGGAAGGAAAAAGGTGTCATTGCCGCGGCAGAACAGGCCGGCCTTGCGGACCCTGAAATTACCAGACAGGGAGAGTGGGTATGCGTGACGATGCGCTGCCCGGACTGATCCGGAAACAGGATCGTACGTAAGAATCTACAAAAGCTGTTCCGAAAAGTCAGGCAGGAAGATTTTCCGGATAAACAGACCGGGGACGGACTGCTTTGAAGAACGGAACGGCGGGGAATTTTATCGGGTATTGGATTTGCAGAAGTATTTTGTGTCTGAAAGTGAAATAAAAGACGGAAAGATCCGGATCACCGGAGAGGATGCGCATCACATGAAGAACGTGCTGCGTATGCGCCCCGGTGAAAAATTTCTTGCGGCCTGCGGGGACGAATGGGAATATACCTGCAAGGTGCTTTCTTATTCGGAAGATGGCGCGGATGCGGCAGTCATCGATGCCCAGAAACCCGGAAAAGAACTGCCGTCCCGTATTTTCCTTTTCCAATGCCTTCCCAAAGGCGATAAAATGGAAATGATCATTCAGAAGGCTGTTGAGCTCGGTGCGGCAGAGATCATTCCTGTTTCTTCTGCGCGCTGTGTCGTAAAGCTGGATGCGAAAAAAGCAGAGGCAAAGGTCCGGCGCTGGAATGCCATTTCGGAAAGTGCGGCAAAACAGGCAAAACGAATGGTCATTCCTCCGGTTCGTCCGGTCATGACATTTCGGGAAGTACTGGAGATGGCAGAACAGGAACTGAAAGGTGCACTCCTGCTGATTCCCTATGAAAACGCCCGGGATATGGATGCAACGAGAAGGATTCTTTCTTCTGCGGAACCGGGAAGGCCTGCTGCTTTGCTGATCGGGCCGGAGGGCGGATTTGATGAAGCAGAGGTTTCTGCTGCCGAAAGAAGCGGATTTATGCCGATCACTCTCGGAAAACGGATCCTCAGGACGGAAACGGCCGGTATGGCGGCTCTGTCGATTCTGATGTATCTGCTTGAAGAAAGGAAAGAATAGAATGAACAGCATGGAAATATACCTGGACAATGCGGCTACGACGGTCTGCTGCAGAGAAGCGGCAGATGCGGTCAGGGAAGCCATGCTGACGGAATACGGAAATCCATCATCCATGCACAGAAAAGGATGGCTTGCGGAACAGCTGCAGAAACAGGCTGTGAAAACACTGGCCGGTATTCTGAAGGCATCTGAAAAGGAAATCTTTTTCACATCCGGCGGTACGGAATCCGATAACTGGGCTCTTTACGGGGCGGCCCATGCAAACAGCCGGAAGGGAAAGCACATTCTTACGACACCGCTGGAACATCCTGCCGTTTCGGAACCTCTGCGTCGTCTGGAAGAAGAAGGCTTTGAGGTCACGGTGCTTCCCGTGGATAAAAACGGATTCGTGACGGCAGATCAGATTGCCGATGCCATGAGAGAGGATACGATTCTGGTTTCGGTCATGATGGTCAATAACGAGATCGGAACGATCGAGCCGGTCGCAGAGATCGGTTCACGGATACACCGGAAGAATCCGCATACGATCTTTCATGTGGATGCGGTTCAGGCCTTCGGAAAGCTTCCGGTTTATCCGGGGCGGATGGGCATAGATCTGCTTTCCGCAAGCGGGCACAAGATCCACGGACCTAAAGGAATCGGACTTCTGTATGTGCGGGAAAAAACAAAGATCCGTCCCCTGATCCTGGGCGGAGGACAGCAGGGAGGCATGCGTTCCGGAACGGATAACGTGCCGGGAATCGCCGGGTTTTCTGCTGCGGCGGAAAAGCTGTTCTCTGAACATGAAACGGTTCTTGCCCGGGAACGGCTCTGCAAGGACAGGCTCTGCCAGGGTCTTGGAAAAATGGAGAATGTGAGGCTCCACGGACCTCTGGACGGAAAAGGGGATGTGCCATATATCGTGAATGCATCCTTTGTCGGAATCCGCAGTGAGGTTCTGCTGCACGCACTGGAGGAAAAGGGCATATATGTTTCGGCCGGAAGCGCGTGCTCAAGCCACAAGCGTACGGCCAGCGCGGTGCTGACGGCGATCGGATGTTCCGGAGAAGAGATCGAAAGCGCCGTTCGGTTCAGTTTTTCCGGAGAAACGACCGAAGAAGAAATTGATATCGTATTACAGGCTTTGCAGGAACTGGCTCCGATGCTTCGCCGGTTTAAAAGAAAGTAATACAGAAAAGAAAAAGGTTCCCGGGAACCGGAATCAGGAGACAGGAGACAGAATATGAGACATGCATTTTTGATCAAATATGCGGAGATCGGGATCAAGGGAAAGAACCGGGGGATGTTTGAAGACAGTCTGATCCGGGATATCCGGCGTCATCTTCGGAGAGCCGGCGGACACTACGATGTCACAAAAGAGTTCGGTCGGATCTACGTCTTTCCGGATGAAAATGATCCCGAATACGATCGTGAAGAAGCAGTGGAAGCGCTGCGCACCGTGTTCGGCATTTCCGGGATCTGCCCGGTGGTTGTTATGGCTGATGAAGGCTTTGAAAAGCTGGCGGAACAGGTCACGGATTATATGAAAGAAAAAA
>JABUSX010000332.1 GCA_021442545.1 Eubacterium sp.
AAAAGAGATTGCTGAAAACAGATAGGAGAAGACTGGTGTGGTATCTTGCACCTGCCGGAATATTAACGTATAATTGAGATATTATGAAGAATTATTACGAAAGAAATATAGAAGGAAAAGATGAACGAGAGATCGATACGGCTGATTTTCTGAAGGAAACCGGCGGTCAGACGCTGGAAGAATATCAGACAAAGCTGGAACGGCAGGCGGAAAATCTGCGTATCGAAGAGGATGCAGAGCGGCGTCATGTGCAGGATGACGAGCCGGATCTGCAGCGTACGGCAGAGGTGGATATGTATGAACAGCCTCGTAAAGAAAGAGAATTTTCCGGGAGAGAACAGGACGGACAGGACCCGGAGCGGTATTCGCGCGGCTACTACGACGGGTACGCCGATGCAATGGATGAGATCAACATGCGTATGGCCGAAGAGGACGAGTATGACTTCGGAAGACATTACAGCGGAAAGGACAGCCGTAAGCCGCTTCCGCCGAAACGCAGGGTCATTTACGAAGATGATCCTCGGGATGGAGCCGTAGTGCGCCGCCGCAAAAAACGCAGAAAGCATCCGTTCCTGATTTTTCTGCTGATTCTTATTGTGATCATTCTGGCGGTTGTCGGATTTTTGTCCTGGAATCTGCTTTCCAAGGCGAATTATGTGGATTCTGTAGCGGATACATCGGCGGATGCCCATGCCGAAGCCATGGGAATTCCTCTTACAAAAACGGCGAACGTAAAGAACATCCTGCTGATCGGATCTGATAAGCGTGAGACCGACGGAGAAAGGCAGCGGGCCGATACGATGATCATCTGCAGCCTGAATACATCGAAAAGGCAGATCTCACTGGTTTCTCTCATGCGCGACATGTATGTGCCGATTCCGGATTACGGTTCCAACAAGCTGAATGCCGCTTATGCGATCGGCGGAATGGAACTGCTGGATAAAACGGTACAGGAGGACTTCCGGGTCGATATCAACGGAAATATTGAAGTCGATTTTGACAGCTTCCTGGAAGCGCTGACTTCTGTCGGAAATCTGGATATCGAACTGACGGCGGATGAGGCCGCATATATGAACAGCGGCGGATGGGAAGATCAGGGTGCAGCCGGAGGGAATGACGGTACATGGAATCTGCATGAGGGAGTCAATTCACTCACCCCGGCACAGTCCCTTGCCTACTGCCGGATCCGCTACGTCGGCAATTCCGACTGGGAGAGGACCGAGCGGCAGAGAAAGGTCATAATGACTGCCTTTGAAAAGTTCAAACATTCAGATCCTCTGACGATGTACAAGGTTCTTTCCGGGGTTCTGAGCAATATTACGACGGATATGTCAAAGCTTTCTTTCCTGGACGCCATGTTCAAAACCCTGATCTGTGCAACAGGAGAAATGAAGACATACCTGATTCCTGTTGAGGGAAGCTACTATCCGGACAACATCGACGGAATGGATGTTCTGGTTCCGGATCTGAACACAAACGCAGCTTATCTGAAGGAGAACCTGTATGGATAATCAGGAAATGAAGAACGTTTCACTTGAATCTGTGTCTCATGCAGACAATCAGAATATTCCGGCCGAACTCCTGGAGACAGCAAAAAAACAGAACCGGCTGATCACCGTTCTGCTGTGCGTGAACGCCGCGCTGGTGGTCGTGATCCTGGCGGCTGTGCTGGTGGTGGTGCCGAAGACCACCAAACTGATTGATGAAGCAGAAGCGGCTCTGGCCCGTGTGCAGGAGATTTCGGCGCAGGCAGAAGAAACATTGAAAAATGCGGATGCGCTGATCGGAGATGTCGATGTGCTGGTTGGAGATATCGATGTGATGATGAAAAACGTCGATGTACTGGTCAAGGACGCAGATAAGGTACTGGTCGATAATACGGAAGGCATGAATGAAGCGATTGCCAACTTCAACAAGATGGACTTTGATTCACTGAACAAGGCCATTCAGGAACTGGCGGAAGTTGTGGAGCCTCTCGCAAACCTGACATATCTGTTCTCCTGACAGGAACGGAACATATTCAGGTAAATGTCCCCGGAGTATGCTGACTTTTCAAAAACCGATAAAGAGGATTCTGTAAGGAGCTGCCGAATACGGCGGCTCTCTTTTTCGCAGGGTAACACTTTTCGGGAAGTGGGAAAAACACTGTTTTCATAAGACGGAAGTGGAAGTCTGTCCCGTGACTTTTCATTTTCCCGTAAGTATAATTCTTAGCGGTAGATAGGGCTGAAGGGCTCGGTAATGAAAATCCGAATGATTCAGGAGTGAAAAAATGGCTAACATAAAAGATAAAATGAAGCATGCGGCGGAACGGAAAGCGATGGATGTCCTGCTGACCGGTCTGGTCAACGATCTTCACAAGAAAGACGGTACGGACCGTACGAAGGTATATCTGCGCCTGGCAGACATGGCCGTCAAATTTTTCGGCGGAAAGATTCCGGAAGGTGTTATGGATAAGGTTAAAGATGCGATCCGTGACCCGGATAACCGCTGGTTTAATTTCATTGACCGTACGATTGCAGAGACGGACCCGCATTTTGCGAAGATGACGCTGCTGAACCTGGGCTATGAAGCATTTTTCCGCGGAACGAAGATGATTCGTGAGAACCGCGAAAAATACAACTGCAACATTCCGTGGCTGATCCTGTTTGATCCGACGGATGCCTGCAACATGCACTGTGCCGGCTGCTGGTCCGGAACCTACGGACATAAGAACAACCTGTCCTTTGAGGACATGGATAAGATCGTTACCCAGGGCAAGGAACTGGGTGTTCATGTCTATCTTTTCACCGGCGGCGAACCGATGGTTCGTAAAAAAGACGTTCTGAAGCTGATGGAAAAACATAATGACTGCTACTTCGCGGCATTCTCGAACAGCACGCTGATCGATGAAGATCTCTGCAAGGAACTGAAGCGTCTGGGCAACCTTACCTTCTTCCTGTCGATCGAAGGCACACCGGATACAAACGATTCCCGCCGCGGCGACGGCCACTATGATGCCGTTATGAAGGCGATGGATCTGCTGAAGAAATACGGCATCCTGTTCGGTACCTCGATCTGCTATACAAGAGAGAATATCGAAGCGGTTACCAGCGAGGAATTCCTCAGACTGATTTCGGAAAAGGGAGCCCGCTTCGGATTCTACTTCCACTACATGCCGATCGGAAACAATGCGGTTCCGGAGCTGATGCCGACGATGGAGCAGCGCAGATGGATCATCGACAGAGTACGTTATCTGCGTTCCAACCAGTGCGATATCGGTTTCTTCCCGATGGATTTCCAGAACGACGGCGAGAAGGTCGGCGGCTGCATAGCCGGCGGACGGAACTACTTCCATATCAATGCACACGGCGATGCGGAGCCCTGCGTATTCATTCATTTCTCGAATACCAATATTCATGAACATTCGATCCTTGAGATGCTCCAGAGCCCGCTGTTCATGGAATACCACAAGGGGCAGCCGTTCAACCGGAACCACCTGCGTCCCTGCCCGATGCTGGAGAATCCGGATCTGCTGCGCGACATGGTGAAACGCAGCGGCGCACACGGAACAAATGCCGAATCCGAGGAGACGGCAGATCATCTTTGTGCGAAGTGCGATGATTATGCGAAAGAATGGGCACCGGTCGCGGATGAGATCTGGGCAAGCCAGTTCCATATGAAGAAAGCCTACGAGAATTACACGAAGGAGAAACGTGAAAATCCGGAACTCGCTGCTTTCGAAACGCTGGATGATCTGAAGAAGAAACAGGAGGAAGATCAGCAGCAGTAAAGAAATTCAGCACCGTGTGAAATGCAGCTGAAATGCAGAAGGAGCGGTGAAGGATTTCTTCAGAGACAGTATGAATAAGAACAGTTCTGCCAATGGGGGCATACAGGGTTCCCGGCAGAACTGTTTTTTTATGCGGAAAGGCCGGCATGCCCTTTCGTGACCGAATAAGCAGATTCATACTTCTTTTGACCGGATCGAAAGGATGAGATACAATAGGTACTCATGGGAGGAACTTAGTATGTGCGGTATTTGCGGTTTTACGGGAACAGGAGAAAACAGGAGCGGAGTCCTTCACAATATGATGGACAGGATCATTCACCGGGGTCCTGACAGTGCGGGGGAATACCTGGACGAGAGGATCGCAATGGGCTTCCGGCGTCTGTCGATCATCGACCTGGATTCCGGAGATCAGCCGATGAAGAATCAGGACGGTTCCATGATCATCACCTTTAACGGAGAGATCTATAACTATAAGGAATTAAAGGAGGAACTGCTCGCTCTCGGCCATGTTTTTTCAAACCGTTCGGATACCGAAGTCCTGCTCCACGGATATGAGGAGTGGGGCGAAAAGGTTCTGGACCGGCTGCGCGGCATGTTTGCCTTTGTGATCTGGGACAGGAACCGTCAGGAGCTTTTCGGCGCGAGGGATATGTTCGGAATCAAACCTGTGTATTACGCGCAGATTGACGGTGAACTGCTCTACGCTTCAGAGATCAAGAGCCTGCTTGAGTATCCGGGGCTGAAAAAGGAAGTGAATACGGAAGCGTTGGAACAGTATCTGTCTTTTGAATATTCCGTGCTGCCCGAGACCTTTTTCAAGGGTGTATTCAAGCTCATGCCGGGGCACTATTTCCGCTGGAAAGCCGGTGAAATGACGATCAACCGTTATTTTGATCCGATGCTTGAACCGCAGGAGACCGTTGACCACGATAAACTGGTGGAAGAGATCGACGAGACCCTGCAGGAGTCCGTCCG
>JABUSX010000100.1 GCA_021442545.1 Eubacterium sp.
ATTTTCCTGGCCGCAGCGAAAACGGGTTCTTCCGTCCGCAGCACGGTGAAGCCTTCCGTCTTCGCCTTTGCGAGGCCGGTCTCGTCCATCGAAATGCCTTCTGCCAGGATGATGCAGGCCATATCCGTCAGGCTCATTACCGCCAGTGTATTGATATTGCCCATGACCGTGACCCAGGCCGCATCTTCGATCCCGCGGCTCATGGCGATGGAAAGAAGGTCACAGCAGAACACGTCCTTTATTTCCCGGTCCGTCTCCGTACCGGCGTTCACGATTTCAAATAATCCGGAATCAATCAGTTCCTGTATGGTCATATCCTTATCCTCAATCCGGCCGCTTCTTCTGCCGGCTTCATTCTGCAGGTTCTTCCCGGCTCAGCTTTGCTTCGTTTCCTTCAGTTTTGTTCTGCCTCATGCTTCTTCCGCCGGCTTCCTTTTTCGTTCAGCTTAATTCTGATTCTTTCAGCTCTGCTCCGGTCCGTCTTCCTTCTTCTCTTTTTCTTCGACGGTCGCCTGCAGAACTCTTCTCAGCAGCACGTGTACACAGTCGGTTTCCTTTGCTTCCCCGCGGACAATGTCTTCCGCAAGTGCGCCGCAGCTCGGTGCACCGCAGGACCCGCAGTCGATTCCCGGGAAGCTTTTCGTAAGCTCTTCGACCTGCGCCATCAGGCGGATCTTTTCCCGGAAATTCAAACCAAGCTCATTGACCTTCTGGTGCGTTACTTCCTCTGTCCACATGCCGATGGGATGCGGTATCTCGTGCGTTCCCGCAACGGGAAGATATTTGCGCAGTGCCGAAAGCTTTGCTTTTGCGATGTAGGGATTTTCCACCGTCAGGACGCCGCCGACGCAGCCCCCCGGGCAGGCATCCAGTTCCACAAAGCGAAGATGGGCATACTTCTGGTCTTCAATATCATTCAGCACCTTGATGCAGTTTTCGATTCCGTCCGCAGCAAGGTAGGAATCGTTGATCAGGCCGGCAGATTCTCCGCCGCTTACGCCCCAGCCGATTCCGATCCGTCCGGCTTCCGCCAGATCCATCGGATCCACTGCCACATCATCCATGACCGAAAGCAGCTTCACATAGACATCTTTGATCGCCAGTGTATGATCGACCTCGGTCTTTTTCACGCCGGCCGGCTGTCTGCAGGCCGTAACCTTTGCCGAACACGGGGAAATAAAGAAGATCCCGATGTCTTCGGAAGGCAGTCCGCTTTCCTTCAGGGCTTTCTCTCTGGCCATCATGGCCGCCACTTCGACCGGCGGCTGGATCGGCAGCATCTGATCGATCAGTCCCGGAAAACGGATCCGGATCAGTTTCACGATCGTGGGACAGGCCGTGGAAATGAGCGGCCATTTTTCTTTGTTTTCCGCAATATACCTGCGGGACATTTCCGAAACGATCTCCGCGCCGGAAGCAACCTCATAAACCATGTCGAAACCGATCTTCAGAAGAGAAGTCAGTATGATGTTGCTGTCCTCCAGGTTATTGAACTGTCCGTACAGTGAAGGAGCCGGAAGTGCGACCTTGTATTTGTAGCTGTCCATCGTGGACATCGGATCATAGATCGGAATCTTGGCATGCTGTTCACAGATACGGATACATTCTCCGCAGTCAATACAAAGACCGCGCCTGATCTGTGCCTTGCCGCCTTTTACGCGGATCGCACCGGTCGGACAGCGCCTTATACAGTTCGTACATCCAACGCATCTATCTCTGTCTAATCGTATGGCATTTGCCTGAAATCCCGACATGTTCCTTCTCCCGGTCATAAAAAACCGGAGGCTCATCAGACTGGATACTCATGAGCCCCTGTTTTTCGTTTTTTTTAATAGGCAACCTTCATCGTGACCGTCGTACCGACGCCGATCTCCGTTTCGATCTTCAGGCTGTCTGTGTATTTCTTCATGTTCGGCAGTCCCATACCGGCTCCGAAGCCGAGGTTGCGGACATGATCCGCCGCCGTGGAATAGCCGGCCATCATAGCCTTCTCCACATCCGGAATGCCCGGACCGACATCCGCCAGGATCATGGTGATGTCTTCATCACCGATGATGATCGTGATCTCACCGCCGTTTGCATGAATGACCATGTTGATCTCACCTTCGTAGATGGCGATCGCGACACGACGCACCAGTTCCGGATCCATTCCCATGGTCTTCAGTTTTTTCTTGATCGCTCTCGAAGCCTCACCGGCACGCGTAAAATCCTCTCCGTCTATCTTATAACGGAATTCAAGCGAGTCTGTCATAATCCGACCCTCCATGCATACCTGCTTCATAAAGAAGACCGCAGGCCATGAACATCCGGTGGCCCGTTGTCATGACGCAGATACCGGCTTCTTCTGCCAGTTCACACATTTCTTCGGTCGGCTTTTTGTCACGGACAAAAATAACACATTTCATATCCATCATTTCCGCCGTACGGATCGCCTGCGGATTGCAGAGGCCCGTCAGCAGGATGGCCTGGTCTTTGACAAAAGCCAGCACATCGCTCATCATATCGGAGCCGCAGGCCGAATGAATCTCTTCATCCAGCCTGTCCTCTCCACAGAGAACTTTAGCGTGTACCGCTTTCATTGCATCTCTGAGTGTCATAGCATTTTTACCTCTTTATTCCGGCTGTTCCCCGTAAAGTCCACGTTTCACGTAGGAAGTATGCAGAAGGTGATGCGCTTTTTCGCCGCCGATCTTTCCGAGATAGTCCGCATACATATCGTTCAGCGAGACGTTCTGGTGAGATTTGCGTTTCCCGGCTTCTTTATCCAGACCATACAGAGCCGATGCACGAGCCGCGCGGTAATCGACGAAGTTCCGCACTTCTGCCGTAACGATCGGCTGTCCGCCGCCGTTGATGCAGCCGCCCGGGCAGGCCATGATCTCGATGAAGTGGTAATCGGCTTCGCCGTTCTTCACTTTGTTAAGCAGCTCTCTGGCATTTGCAAGGCCGGATGCAACCGCAACACGGACCGATACGTCGCCGACCGTATAGGTGGCTTCCTTGATGCCCTTGTTGCCGCGGACTTCCGTGAAGTCGACCGGTGTATTGGTGTCGTCGCCTGTGAGCCAGTAGACCGCCGTACGAAGAGCCGCTTCCATAACGCCGCCCGTTGCGCCGAAGATGACGCCGGCACCGGTGTATTCGCCCATCGGATCATCGAATTTCTCATCCGGCAGATCACGGAAGCTGATGCCGGCACGTCTGATCATGCGGGCAAGCTCACGGGTCGTGATGACATAGTCCACATCCGGGCATCCGTTTGCATCCTGATCGTCACGGATGCATTCGAACTTCTTCGCCGTACAGGGCATGACGCTGACCGTGATGATATCCTTCGCATCAATGCCTTTCTTCTCGGCCAGGAAGGATTTCATCATGGCACCCTGCATCTGATGCGGGGATTTGCAGGTCGACAGATTCTCGGTCATATCCGGGAAGTAATGTTCGCAGAACTTGACCCAGCCCGGTGAGCAGGATGTGATCATCGGAAGCTTTCCGCCGTTTTTGATGCGGTCAAGCAGTTCGTGCGCTTCTTCCACGATTGTCAGGTCGGCACCGAAGTTCGTGTCATAGACGCCGTCAAAGCCGAGTCTGTGCAGCGCAGCCGCCATCTTGCCTTCGACCGGTGTGCCGATCTCGTAACCGAATTCCTCGCCGAGACCCGCACGGACGGCCGGAGCTGTCTGTACGAAAACGGTCTTCGTGGGATCTGCGATCGCGTTGAATACGTCTGTCGTTGCATCTTTCTCATAGAGTGCGCCTGTCGGGCAGACGTTGATGCACTGTCCGCAGTCCACGCAGGCCGTGCTGTTGAGCGGCAGGTCATAGGCGCAGCCGATGTTGGTTTTGAAACCGCGGTTGTTTGCGCCGATTACGCCGACACTCTGGAATTTCTGGCAGGCCGCAACGCAGCGGCGGCAGAGGATACATTTGTTGTTGTCACGCACCATGTGCGGAGCGGAGGTGTCGAGTTCAAAGACGTTCATCTCGCCTTCGAATTCATGTGCATCTTCGACACCGTATTCCTGGCAGAGAGCCTGGAGTTCGCAGTGGCCGCTGCGTACGCAGGAGAGGCACTCGCGGTCGTGATCCGAAAGGATCAGCTTCAGGGTCTCTTTGCGGGCTTCGAGGATCTTCGGCGTATTCGTCCAGACTTCCATTCCCTCGGAAACCGGGTATACACAGGACGCCACGAGAGAACGGGCTCCTTTTACTTCGACAACACAGATACGGCAGGCGCCGATCTCATTGATTTCTTTCAGATAGCACAGAGTCGGGATCCGGATCTGCGCAGCACGGGCAGCTTCCAGGATCGTGGAGCCTGCCGGCACCGTAACTTCCATGCCGTTAATTTTTAATGTTACATCAGCCATGTCGGTTCCTCCTTTCAGCCTTTTGTGACCGCGCCGAAGCGGCAGACTGTCATGCAGGTTCCGCATTTGACGCATTTGCTCTGATCGATGACGTGCGGCTCTTTGACCTTGCCGGAAATACATTCGGCCGGGCAGTTGCGTGCACAGAGCGTGCATCCGCGGCACTTATCCGGATCGATCTTATACTGCAGCAGTGATTTGCAGACGCCGGCCGGGCATTTCTTGTCGACGATGTGCGCAATATATTCGTCGCGGAAATAGCGGATCGTCGAAAGAACCGGGTTCGGAGCCGTCTGTCCGAGACCGCAGAGAGCATTTTCCTTGATATAGTGTGCAAGACTCTCCAGACGATCCAGATCTTCAAG
>JABUSX010000054.1 GCA_021442545.1 Eubacterium sp.
TTTTTTTCCGGTTTTTAATACGGATAAACCATTCCGTTTCTCAGTTCCCGGCAGGCCTCTTCCCCGTTCAGGAGTTTCACCAGTTCATAACTGAAATCAAAGGCTGCTCCGGGGCCGGCTCCGGTCGTGACCAGACCGTCTGTCACAGCCTGTTCCTTCATATAGGCAGACGACTTCAGATGAACGGACATCGTCGGATAGATCGTGGCTTTCTTTCCCTTCAAAAGCCCCAGCTTTTCCAGGATAAACGGGGAGGCACAGATTGCCGCGACCCGTTTCCCGGCTTCCGCCTTTTCACAAAGAAGGCTGCACAGCGGTTCATAATGCCGCAGATTGTTCATTCCGTCTCCGCCGCCCGGCAGAACAAAAAGATCTCCGTCCGTAAAATCCGTATTTTCAAACACAGCATCCGCTTCGATCCGGATCCCGTGGGCACCCATAACATCCCTGCGCCCCATAACGGAAACCGTCACGACCGTATTTCCGGCACGGCGCAGAACATCGACAGGTGTAAGCGCTTCGATCTCTTCCATTCCGTCTGCATAAAATACATATACTTCAGCCATTTTCTGTCCTTTCCGCGTTCGATCACATCATCTTTGATTTTTCACAGCAGGCTGTCACAGCCTCGATTACGGCACTGCGGAACCCGCATTCTTCAAGTACCCGCACGGCTTCGATCGTCGTTCCGCCGGGGGAACAGACCATATCCTTAAGTTCCGCGGGATGTTTTCCGCTTTCCAGGACCATAGCCGCGCTGCCGAGGACGCTCTGTGCCGCAAAATCATATGCCATCTGCCGGGGCATGCCGCCGAGGACGGCTGCGTCTGCCATTGCTTCAATAAACATGAAAACATAGGCGGGCGAGCTGCCGCTGACTCCGGTGACCGTATCCATGAGTTCTTCCGAAAGAACGGCTGTCCGGCCGACTGCGGAAAAAAGCTTTTCAACGGCCTGTAATTCTTCCGGACTGACGATCCCGTTCGGACAGAGTGCCGTCATTCCTTTTCCGACAAGTGCAGGCGTATTGGGCATCGTTCTGATCAGTTTGACCGGACGTCCGAATGCTTCCTCCAGCCATGCCAGCGTCTTTCCGGGTGCCAGAGTCACGACGACGGTATTCTCCCGGACATGATCCCGGATCTCAGCAATCAGTCCTTTAAGAAACTGCGGCTTGACGGCAAGAATCAGGACATCAGCCTGTTCCGCCGTTTCACGGTTGTTTTCTGCCGGGCGGACCCAATGCCGGTCCACTGTCTCTTTTACCGCCTGCTCCGAAACATCGGAGACCCGGACATCCCCCGGACTCACATATCCCTGTTTCAGCATGCCGCCCAGAAGGGCGCCGCCCATATTTCCGCATCCGATCAATCCGATCATGTTCCGTTCATCCTCTCATCAATAATATACTTCTTCAGCACCGGTATCCGTCGGCTGATCGTTCGTGACGACTTCCGGAGTGAAATGCACCACCGGCGTATTTTCCGTAACCGGCAGGAACACATAGCCCTTGTCAAGCAGCCATTCAATGATTCTGCTCATTACATTTACCGTTTCTTCGACCGTATCGTGGCACAGGAAGACCTGCGTATCCTGATTATCCTTCGGGTCTTCGATCGTGTTGACGACCATGTCGTAGATCTCCTGCTCGGTCAGATCGTAAAGATTGCCGTCCGGTGTGAAGTTCCAGTCGAAATAGGTAAGCCCTTTCTCGTTTGCCTGCTTCGTCAGCGTATTCATAAGGCCTTCCGTACCGACAAACGTATTTGTGGAACCGCCCGGGAAACGCATGAACTTCGCTTTTTCCCCGGTCTGGCGCTCGATGATCGCATCCATTTCGTCGTAATCGGCCCAGAAAGACTCTGCATCCTTATAGATCTTGTCATAATCATGGGATGCGGTCTGATTTCCGACGGTATGTCCTTCTTCTGCCTCCAGCGCAATCAGTCCCTGGTATTCGGGAAGCTGGTTCGTCACAAAGAAGGTGGCCGGCACGTTATATTCGTGCAGAACCTTCAGAAGATCCTGGGTGTAGGGACCCGGTCCGTCGTCGAAGGTCAGATAAATGACATTTGAATGATCCGCATTTGCAAGAGACGGGTTGTTGATCGCATGACCGGACACCAGTACTTCCCGCGTAGCGGTTCCCGTATTTCCGGAGGAATCCTTCACCGTATATGTTAATGTGTAGGTTCCCGTTCTTGAGGTATCCACATTTCCGGTAACCGTCACATAGGCCGTCACGTCTCCGTCACTGTCGTCCGTTGCTTTATAGGAATCGGTCCATGTCTGACCCGTCCGTACGGTATTGACGGACTCATCCAGTTTGATCACAGGCGGCGTTTCATCACGGATAATAACATCACGCGTCGCTTCGGCATACAGATCCTTATAGGAAGCTTTATACAGAATCTGATAGGTTCCGTATTTGCTGCTGTCCACGTTATTGGATGAGGTAACAGGCACCTCCTTATCCCCGAAATGGAAGATCGTCCCGGTGTACTGCGCGGTTGCGCCCGGGTCGGTAAAGACCTGATTCAGCCCCACATAAAGCGGGTTATCCCCGTCGACCTTGATCGTCAGGTTGTGTTTGTTGCAGATCAGCAAAATGATAAACAGGGCAATCAGACCTGCGCCGGCCACGATCAGCAGACGGTTCCGGATCAGCTGACGGCGCTGAAGAGCGGACTTTTTCCTTTTTGAACTTCCGCTACCGTTTCCTCCCTGTCCGCCGCTTCTGCGTCCGGCTCCTTCCTGCCTGTCGTTACGGGAAGAACCTTCCCCTGCGGCATCACGGCCTGTCCGCCCGGTTCGTCCGGCACGGTCTTCCCGTGAACCGGCGCGCTCTGAACGGCTGTCACGTGATCCGGTGCGTGCGGTCCGGTCATCGTGCTGACGGCTGCGTCCCGGACGGCTGTCCGGATCCCTGTCCTCCGGCCGGCGTCTTCCCGAAGCAGCTGAAGAGCGGCCTGACTGCTCTTCTTCGCGGAAGGAATCCACCTGCTGCATGCGGGAAAGCGACCTTCTTCTGCCGGAAGCCGGACGGCGTCTGGCCGTACTTTTTCTTCCGGACGCAAGTTCCCGGCGCTCCTGCGCTTCCCGCTGCCTGCGTTCTTCCGCATGCTGCGCGTAATCCGGATCGAATCCCTGCGTATATTTCGACCGGTAGTCGGACGCATGATCTCCCTGATATTTCCAGTTGTATTCTAATTCGTTTCTGTTATCATCCATGACTTTACGTAATATATGAGACGATTCTGGTTCTGAAACTCCAAAAATCCATTTCCCTCTATCTTATAAGAAAAAACCCGAAACGTCCACCTGCCGAATCGGGTTTTTAATAGAATGTTTAAACATTCCGGGTTTTTGATGAAGTTTTTCGAAGCAGGAAAACGATTATTTCCATCAAGATCTTCCGTTCCCCGCCATCGTCCGGCGGTACATAACCCGAACATTCTTTCCTTCACACGGATCATAGAGTATAATTTTGTCGACAGCACACGGCACAGCGTCTGACGCCGTAATAACCGAAACCCGCGTCGGACATTCAGATAACCTTAACTTCTTTTTTACAGGAGGAAATGCAGGAATGCGGATTCTGCTTGCCGAAGATGAAAAACCGCTGGCGAAAGCGCTGGTGAAAATTTTTGAAAAGAATCATTATGCCGTCGATGCCGTTTACGACGGAGAAGAGGCGCTTCAATATCTGGATGCCGGCAATTATGATGCCGTCATCCTGGATATCATGATGCCGAAAAAAGACGGCATCACCGTCCTGCGGACACTGAGGGCGAACGGAAATATGATCCCGGTTCTGCTGCTGACCGCCAGATCTGAAGTCGATGACAAGGTGCTCGGACTTGACAGCGGCGCCAACGACTACCTGACGAAGCCCTTTGAAACAAAAGAGCTGCTTGCACGGATCCGCACGATGACGCGAAGCAGAAACGAAGGCGATGTGAAACTCCGCATGGGCAATATCGCACTTGACCGGTCAACCTTCGTTCTCTCTTCCCCCATCGGCAGCTTTCAGCTCGCAAACAAGGAATTCCAGATGATGGAGATCTTTCTTTCCAATCCCCGTCAGATCATTCCGACCGAACGGCTGATGGAAAAGATCTGGGGATTTAATTCCGGCGCAGAGATCAACGTCGTCTGGGTCTATATATCTTATCTGAGGAAAAAGCTGTCGGCACTCGGTGCAGACGTGCAGATCAAGGCTTTCCGCAACGCAGGTTATGCTCTGGAGGAGGTTCCGTCCGGGAAGATATGATAAAAAAATTACGTCAGAAATTTATTCTTCTTGCCACCGTCACGATGCTGATCCTGACCTTTTCTCTTGTCGGCATCATGAACCTGATCAACTATTCTTCCGTGATCTCCGAAGCGGAATCCGTGGTCGACGTCGTTTCCCAGCCAAATGCTCCCTTTTTTGAAAACGAGATGCAGCCGGGGCCTTCCCAGAAGCCGATCAATGACTTTATTCCCCGCGGCATGTCTCCGGAGGTTCCCTATGAATCGCGGTTCTTTACGGCCATGATCTCCAGGGACGGAACCATCGAAACAGACGTATCCCGCATTACTTCTGTCGGAAACAGCGACGCTGCGGAATATATCCGGCAGGCACTTGAAAAAAATACGGACGAAGGATTTATCGATGACTTCCTCTTTGTGAAAACATCGGATGATCTGGTAACCCGCATTACCTTCCTGGACTGCGGGAGAAGGCTGAATACC
>JABUSX010000301.1 GCA_021442545.1 Eubacterium sp.
AACTCCCCTGTTTCTTCATTATAAGAAATGGGGGGAACGATCGTACCGTCCGGATTTTCAATAAAGCATTTCTCCGGATCGATACCGGAGTCTTCGTCCGATGCATAAATATAAAGTTTATCGTCCTTTACGGCATAGTCTTCCAGAACAGGCGGGTAATAATCGACATGGGTAACGTCAACGGTTGTTGTGGTACTTTGATGAGAAATCGTTGTGACCGTGACTTCCATTTTACCGGCCTTGGTAGGCGCAACCATATAGGTGCCGTCGGCATCCCGGGTGACCGTCAGAAATTCGGATCCGATGTTGGCATAGACGCTGTCGGGAGGGATCATGGACTTGAAATAAATTCCGTAAACGGGCTCCCATTCCTTTGAAAGTTCATCGATCTTCTCAACCGTCAGATTCGGAGAAAGGAATATGATCGGACAAAGGGCGAAGAGGCAGAGTACGGCAACGAGGATCACGCGCTGCAGAACGTTCTTCCGTGCACGGAATTCCCCGTAGGAGACCAGCGCACTCAGGGCAAACTCACTCGGCTGCATATGAAGCGACGTGATGATGTCATAAAGAAGAATTTCGGCCTGACTGTAGGTCAGTTCCGGATCACTGTTGCTGCGGGAATAATCACGCAGACGCTGCCCGGACAGTTCTTTTGATTCCACGACCTCGGCTTCGCTGCAGAGCTTCGAAGCGGTCTTGTACATGATCTTGATGAAGGTTTTTCCGTCCAGAGGAATAAATTCGGAACTGAACAGCTTCATATAAAGCTTGCGCATTATGGTGACAGACTGATACTCCGACCCGGTCCGTTTATAGATCCGGCGGTAGACATCGCGGTATGTAGCTGCAAACAGCCCCGAGCAGGCGTCGGAATCGCCCTTCAGAATATCCGGAGTGAGGCTGGAGATATATGAATAATCGTATGCTGCCATCAGTCAAATTTTTCCATTAATGCATTGTCTGCGCAGGTAATCAGCGAATAGATATCTTTTTTTTCGATCTGTTTCCAGGTGCTGACTCCATAGGCATATTTCAGAGGAGGATTGGAGCCGTCTTCATTATAGGCATCTACCCTTGTATTGATGCGGTCAATGAAGAGCCTTGCTTTATCTTTTCCGTCCACTTCTTCGGATTTTTCGAAAAAGGCAAGGAATTTATTGCCTCCGTTCCGTCCGACAAAACCAAGCTCCGTACAGGCAGTGCTGATCATGACGGAAAATTCCTGGATGGAACGGTTTCCGGCAGCGCGCCCGAACTTATCATTGGTGTCGCGGATATTGGAGAGGACCAGCATGACGGCGGCAAAGCCCTCGGGCAGTTCCTTATCTGTGTAGCGCTCGATGATCTCGTCGCATCCGTTCCGGTTGGCCACATGAGAAAGCGGATCCGTGCTCAGAGCGGTCTTCAGGTTGGCAAACTCTGTTTTATGACGCGAGAACAGCGAAAAATCCAGAAAAATAAAGAGGAAGGAGATGCCGAGAACAGCCCACAGCAGCATGCCTGTGAAACGCATGGAGGGGTTTGTGGCAAACTGTCTGCTCATCTCATTGTCGAGGAGAAGACGAAAAGTTGTGAACACGGCCAGTACCATAAACACGGCCAGCTGTATCGTTTTCAGAATATCCAGACGTCTCAAGGGATCCTCCTTTACTTGTTGTCATCCGATATGTTGACAGGAATGAAAATATCCGTGAAAAATTCATTTTCGCGGTGGTAAAAACGTGCAGTTCCTCCGTATTTTTCGGCGGTCTTCGCAACCGAAACCGTGCCGATGCCGGAGCCGTTTCGTTTTGTTGTTTCATAGCGGCCGTCTTCCATCTTGACTTCTCCGTCAAAAGTATTGTCGGATGTGATGATCAGACTGTTGCTCCCTCTGACCAGCATACAGAAAGAAAGACGTCGTTTTTCTTCTGCAACGGTCATACAGCCGTCGATGCAGTTTTCCAGAATGTTTCCGACCACGGTGCAGAGCTCCTGCTGGGAGATTCCGCCGAGCGAGGGCAGGTAGACCTGCACATTGGCCTGTATTTTTTTCTGCAGTGCCCTTGCATAATAATGATTCAGCGCTGCATTCACTGCTTCATTCTGACAGAAGCGCCGCTGATTTTCAACCTCAATGTGTTCAATGTAGGTGTCAAGATACTCCAGAGCTTCGTCCGTTTTTTCACTTTTGATCAGAGCCCGGAGAGTCTGAAGGTTGTGCCGGAGATCGTGTCGGTTCCGTCGTACTTCATTGATCTCCTTCATCATGGCATAGTAGTCGGATTCCTGGATGGACTGGTAGGTTCGCTGCTCTCTTGCGGAAATAAAATCCGAATATTCTCCTGCAACGATCAGGAAAACGACGTACAGCAGAATGCAGACACAGCAGGAAAACAGAAGAAAGCTCAGGAAATCCGACCGTACCGAGGGACTCGAAAACATCGGGAAGTTCACGGTGAACATACGCATGTTGATCGTGAACATCATGATGGAGATCAGAACAATGACAATAAGGATGGGACGGATAAAACCGGTGGATTTTTTGAAAAAGCCATCTTTTTCCTTTCGGATCGTACGAAGCATCAGAAAGAGAAACAGAGCGAATCCGATCAGAAAGACCGTGGCGCCGACTGCCTGGATAAAGGGGGTTCTTTCATCGGTCAGGGACCGCACTTCGATGGTGAGCAGGCAGAGCACGTAGGTGGACATCGTTGTGCCGAAGAGAAATATCGCGAAACCGGCGAGAAAACGGATCCTGAAAAAGATGAAATAGAGAAAGAACAGCGGAAGCAGAAAGAGCATGAAGATGACAGGCAGGGATCTTTCACCGGTAAACCGGATAACCCAGGCGGCAAGACAGCCGAGCAGAACCGATGTGCAGACGTAAAAAATCAGTGCATAATTCGGCTTGAAGGACCGGTTTTTTTCATACGAAAGGATACCCGTGACGGCGGCAGCCACTACGAGCGAAAAAAGGGGCAGGATATAGGATGACGAAGTGATCTGGCTCATGATCCTCTCCCTTGTCAGTGCGGACTGACATCCCGGTACTGTCTCAGATTCCGGAACAGAAAATCCTGCCATTTCTGGGCAATTTCCGCAGAACTCCGGGTCTTGACCGGAAGATCGGTCTTATCATTCAGGATACAATGCGTTCCTGAAATGTTGCTGATATGATTCATATTTACAAGAATGCCGCGGTTCACAAGCAGGAAATCGGAATCATCCAGCTGGCTGATAAAATCCGGCATAGTCTGGCGGATAGTATAATCTCCCCGGTGCTGCGTGACAATGTGGAGATAATGACCGCTGGTGGTCACATATATGATCTCGGAATGCAGAAGAGAAACAGAGACCTTGCCGTTTTCAATGGTGATGTAGCGGCGTATATCCGGAAGTACTTTCATAAGATCATCCATGATCTTTTTTATACGTTCATAGGTGGAAGGTTTGACAATATAGTCAAAAGCATGACAGGAAAAAGCTTCCGGCATATGATCGGAACTGCTCGTGCAGAATACGAGAGGACAGTCGTTGTCTTCCGCACGCAGCTTCATGGCGACATCCACACCATTGTGATCCTTCATGTAGATGTCCATGAATATTACGGAATAAAGTGTTTTGTTCAGAGAAGCAAGAAAATCTTCAGCGTTGGAAAAGCAGGAAATATTTGCATGGATGCGGCTTTCCGAAAGATAGAGTTCCAGATTGGAACAAAGCTGATCCTGATATTCTGTTTCGTCATCAACAACGGCAATAGAAAGATCCTGTGACATAAACGTTACGGCCGTACCGTCCCCCCCTCAGAAAATACAGCATAATAATGAAGAAATTATAACATGATTAAAGAAAGGAATCAATAAAAGGCAGATTTAAAAACATTAGGATAAAATGCTTCAGAACAGATCGGACAGAGTGTAAAAACGGCGCAAAAAATCCTGAAATACGCTTGACAGGATGCGGAAAACAGTAGAAACTGAGATCAATCTGAGAAATCTGACCTGAAAGGAGGAGAGGGGACATATGAAGTTCCTGATCGAACATTCGACGCTTCAATTTGATGCGTTTGCGATCATCGCCATGATCGTTCTGATCGTTATTGTGGCTTTTGTAACCATCCGCCTCCTCCGGCTCAGAAGGAAGCAGGAAGAGGCTGAGGATAAACTGGCTGAGGCATCTGAAAAAGCAGAAGAAGCATCGTCGGAGCAGCCTGATACACATATTAAACAGTAAGAAAGACCATCGCTTTATAAAAGCGGGGTGCAGTTTTTATGTCCACAGAATTGAACAAGGCGCTGAAAGGCGGCAAATCAAAAAAGAACCGTGAAGAGGGAGATGCCCGGCTGCGGGTTCTTCATCTTGCGGAAGGCGTGGCAATCGTATCTGCCATCGTTCTTTTTTTGTTCATTTTTGTGTTCGGAATAGCCAGGGTTTCGGGCAATTCCATGTATCCGTCCTATCGTGACGGCCAGACGGTTCTGTATTCACGTCTTATAGGGGATCTGAACCGGGGCGACGTCGTTGTCATAAAGATGACGAACGGAGACGTATATATCAAACGCGTGATCGCGGTTCCCGGAGACACGATTGATATCCGGGACGGGCAGGTCTATCGGAACGGGAATCTTCTGGATGAACCCTACGTGACCGGAACGACCTTTCTTGAAAACGGAAAACTTGTCTATCCGTTCACGCTCGG
>JABUSX010000114.1 GCA_021442545.1 Eubacterium sp.
ATACTGATATTGGCGGTCAGCGTGGTTGGCTTTGTAAAAAGGTCCGAGGTTCTGTATCTGAATGAAAAGGACTTTGATATTGTAAAAGAGATGTTTTTTGATATTAATCCTGTAAATGAAACGGGTGTGAATAGTTGTATGTTCCCGTATCACGAAATTAAACGGCTTATTCACAATATCAGACATCCTGAGTCACCTGATGACGGAATAATCTGTTCAGGAGTAGAAGCTTTTGGGTGGCTGTGGCTGTGATATGGTAGGAGATATCATAATGAGTGAAAAGAAAACCGATGTGACACCCTTAATTGAAGTCCGAAATTGTACTATGGAGTTTCCGGGTGTGAAGGCTTTGTCGGATGTAAACTTCACGTTGATGCCGGGAGAATGCCACGCTTTGGTTGGAGAAAACGGAGCAGGGAAATCTACACTTTCAAAGTGCATTACCGGTGAATACAGGATGACCGAGGGTGAATTGTTTATCAGAGGCGAGCAGATAAAAATACCTTCTTACAGTATCAGGGAATCTCAATCCAAAGGTATTGCGATCGTTCATCAGGAGTTTACTCTTATGAACGATATGAATGGCGTAGAGAATATATTTATTGGACGGTATGAAAAGAAATTTGGGTTCGTCGACTGGAAAGCATTAAATCGTCGTGCTCAGGAGATGCTTGATTTTCTTCAGTGCGATATTAATCTGCATATTCCGATCAAACATTTACGTACTGCAGAGAGGCAGATCATTCAGCTGGCCAAAGCGTTGCTGGATGATCCGTCAATTATCATATTTGACGAGCTTACTGCGGTATTGCAGGAAAAGGACATTGAAAACATTTTCCGTATCATCGGTCTGCTGAAACAAAAAGGAATCGGTATTATTTACATATCACATCGACTGAACGAGATTTTTGAGTGCTGTGACTCTTATACGGTTCTGTGTGACGGACGATATATCAATTCCGGAAGTGTGCAGGAAATTGACAACGGAAAACTGGTGAAGATGATCATCGGCCGGGAACTGGCGAATGTTTATCCTGAAGTTAATAATGATTTGGGAGAAGTGCTGCTGGAGGTCAGAAATTTAACGGCACCAAAGGCTTTTCGGGAGATCAATCTGCAGGTACGCGAAGGTGAAGTTGTAGGCTTGGCGGGACTATTGGGAGCCGGAAAAACAGAACTGGTTCAGGCGATTTTCGGGAACCATAAGATCGTCAAAGGAGAGGTGTTGATCAAGGGGAAACCCATTCGTGTTCGCAAACCTTTTCAGGCAATTAATCTTGGCATGGGGTTAGTGCCGGACGAGCGGCGTACGTTAGGCTTGAACATGAAATTCAACATCAAAGACAACACGATTCTTCCATCAATGAAATTTTTCCGAAAGGGAATATTCCAGGATCACAAAGCCGAGTCTAAAGCCGCGTATAACATCAATGAGAAGATGAATCTGGCGTACTATTCCCTCTGGCAGAACGTAAAAAAATTGTCCGGAGGAAATCAGCAAAAAATTGTTATTGCAAAGTGGCTGCTTCGAGATGCGGAGATATTTTTGCTCGATGAACCGACACGCGGAATTGATATCGGAGCTAAATTTGAAATTTATCAGCTGATACACGAATTAACCAAGCAGAAGAAGGCGGTCATTCTGGTGTCTCCGGAAATGGAAGAATTGATCGGCCTTTGCAACCGGATCTACATCATGTATGAAGGGGCAATTATGGATGTTGTAGAGGGTGAGAGAAAGACTCAGGATGTCATCATTAAAAATTTGTTAGGAGTTGATGAATAGATGAATGATTATAAGGTAAAGGCGAAAAAATATAGTGGCGGTACGAAAGCTCTGTTATCTGACTGGATGATCTTGTTTCTATTCATTGCATTGTTTATTCTGTGCTGCTTTAACAGCAACTTCCGTACCACAAACAATATCATGAACGTGCTTCGGCAGGCCTCCTTTGTGGCGATTATTGCCATGGGAGAATTTTTTGTAATACTGATCGGGGAAATGGATATGTCGATTTCCTCCACCATAGGCATGGTTTCTATCTTTTTTGCCAGCTTTACAGTCAATAATGGATTTCCTATATGGATATCTTTCCTCCTTGTAATTGCCATGTCTATGGTGGTAGGAGTGATAAACGGGTGCCTTGTGGTATATGGGAAAATGCCATCGTTTATTGCAACGCTGGTAGTTATGAATATGTTGAAGGGAATAAATTATATCTTTTCCGATGGACTTCCGATCTCAGGTCTGCCTGACAGTTTTGGCCAAATGGCGCTTGGTAAGATAGGAGTAGTTCCTTATGCAGTCATTCTGATGGCGGTAGTAGCCTTTATACTTTATTTGTTTACTACTCATACAGCGATTGGGCGCAGCTTTTATGCTGTTGGCGGAAATAAGGAAGCATCCAAATTATCCGGTCTGAACGTAAACTTTATAGCTATTTTAGCGTTTGTTATCTGCGGAATCCTGACATCTATCGGAGCTCTTGGCCTTACATCCAAAACACAGTCAGGAAATGTGACATTAGGAGATAATCTCTTATTTGATGTTATGACGATCTGTGTGCTTGGAGGGACATCTCTGACAGGCGGTCGGGGACGTGTAGTCGGCATTGTGATTGGTGCCTTATTCCTGCAGGTAATATCAAATATTATGGTGCTGTTAGGAATAAACACATATTGGCAATGGGTAGTAAAGGGTATCATTCTTGTTGTTGTCGTGCTGATTGACTCTTTTTCTAAGAAAGATGATTAATCGGGACAGAAAACACGTGTTTTCGGATTAGGCCTTAAAAAGAGCTTTTTGAAAAAGAAAGGGAGCAGACAGAATGGGTTATGGTAAAAAGGTGTGGGTATTTCCGGATGCAGAATTGCCGCCGGAGGGAGTGAATATTATCCCGGGACATGAATCAATAATCATTACAAATACGGGAAATGTGGATGCTCATATCAGTATTACGCTGTTGTTTACCGATCGTGAACCGGTTCATGATATCAAAGTGACGGTCGGAGCAGAGAGAGTGCGCTGCCTGAGAACGAACGAAGAAAAAGATTTTGGAATCCATATACCAGCCGTTGGGGAACAGTATGCGATTCTTTTAGAGAGTGATGTTCCTGTTATAGCGCAATATGGCAGGGCGGAGCCGCGGGCTGTGTCATTTTATACGACGCCGGGTTATTGCTGTGATTGAGTGAAACGGCAGAGTGTTTTTATTTGAAAACAGCATAAACAGACGTCGTACAACGGTAAACAGATAGTCAGGATGACATACATTTATATAGCCAATTTAGGGAGGATAAAATCATGACGGAACATGGCAGTATTTTCATTCCGGCTGAGGAGTACAAAGAAAGAGCAAAAAAAGCAGGAGCCCTTCTGCAAAGGGAAGGCTTGGATGCGTTAATCGTAAATTCAAACGAGGCGGATTATGCTAATGCCCGGTATTTTTCCGGATTCTGGCCATTGTTTGAACGCTGTGGAGTAACAATAAGTCCCGCAGGAGAAGCGGCATTGATGGTGGGTCCGGAAAGCAGAGAGTTTGCTGCGGATCGTTCTAAGATCGAAAAGATCTTTGTGCTGAAAGAGTATCGGGAAGGAGCAGATCCTGCTTATCCTGAACTTCAGGCAGATACGTATCACGATGTATTTAAATCATTAGGTATAACGGGTTCCAGGCTGCGTATCGGCGTGGCCAGTTATCTGGATACGTCTGTTATCATCATGGAAGGAATAAAGGATGCGTTTCCTGAAGCTGAAATCGTGAGAGCAGATCATTTAATGGTGGAACTTCGTTCTATCAAATCCGAGAATGAGATTAACTGCCTGAAAGAGGGCTATCGGATTGCAGAGCTGGCAACTCAGCAGGTAATAAAAGAGATTCAGCCGGGAATGACTGAACTTCAAATGGTCGGAGTAGCAGAGAGAATGGTATATGAGCATGGAGCGGAATATGAAGGGCTTCCGATGTATGTATTTTCCGAAGCCTCTACCCGTCATGCGATCTCCCGTTCCTCCTATAGAAAGTTCCAAAAGGGTGATATCGTTCAGCTAAATCTGTCTGCGAAAATTGACGGATATTCCGCTTCCATTGGCTATCCCATTGTTCTTGGCAAGCTGGAAGGCAAAAGAAGAGATATCGTCATGTTTGGGCTGGAAGCACATAACTGGACGCAGAAGCAGATTAAAGCCGGCGTGATTGCTTCTGATATCGCAAAGGATTTTTATCAGTACTATGTGGAAAACAATTATCAGGAAAACTTTGTGTATGGTCCTATGCACGGAACCGGTCTGATCGAGGTGGAGGCACCTTGGGTAGAGACGATTTCTGATTATGCATTACAGCCTAACATGACATTCCAGATCGATACTTTTATCTCGACTAAAACATTTGGAGTACGTTGGGAAAAAGGAATTGCGGTTAAAGAGGGTGGATGCGAAGTGCTGTCACCGGAAATCGGGACATTATATGAACTGGATTTTTAATCCAATGCTGAGGGGACTCCTGAAGAATCATGAAGGGATGTGACTGAAAATGCAGATGGTTGATATGTTTTTTAAAGAACTTGAAGATGCCAAAAAAAGAAAAGTTCCCTTTGTTATTCCGATCGGGACGATTGAGTATCATGCTCTTCATGCCAGTTGTGGAACGGATACAATGGTAATCAATGGTGT
>JABUSX010000083.1 GCA_021442545.1 Eubacterium sp.
ATCCGCATCGAGATCGCGCAGGCCGAGGGCTTTGTCACGCAGGCAGACCAGGGCGTAACGGTCATGCTGGATACGGCGCTGACACCGGAACTGATCGAAGAAGGTTTTGTGCGTGAGCTGGTCAGCAAGATCCAGACCATGCGCAAGGAGGCCGGCTTCGAAGTTATGGACAGGATCCGTGTTTATGAAGAAGGAAACGAAAAGATCGAACAGATCCTGAAAGAAAACGAAAAACAGGTGGCCGGTGAAGTTCTGGCCGATGAAGTGATCTTCGGACAGACAGCAGGCTATACAAAAGAGTGGAATATCAATTCCGAAAAAGTAAAGCTCGGCGTGGAAAAGGTCTGAGAGCCGAAAAAGGAAAGCCTGATAAAGAAAAGGTCTGAGAACCGAAAAGGAAAACCCGGCGTAAAAGCCGGGTACAGGAAATGAAAAAAGGCGTGCGGAAACAGACGTGCGCCGGAAATAAAAAAATAAGTAAAAGTAAAGGGAAGCAGTATGACAGAGTATTCAATTTTGAAAAAAGACAAATTCAAAACGGCATTGAGAGAAGCGGTCAAGGATCTTTTCCGCACCACCCTGGGAGAGGCATCGCCGAGGCAGGTCTACATGGCTGTCTGCCAGGTCGTTAAGGATGTAATCATCGACAACTGGATGGATACGCAGCAGGCCATTGCGAAACAGGATCCGAGAATCGTGTATTATATGTCGATGGAATTTCTGACCGGCCGGTATCTCGGCAATAATCTGCTTGCCCTTACGGCATATGAGGAGGTTCGCCAGGCACTGGATGAACTGGGGATCAATCTGAACGCGGTTGAAGACGAGGAACGGGACCCCGCACTCGGAAACGGCGGCCTCGGAAGACTTGCAGCCTGCTTCCTGGATTCTCTTTCCACGCTTGGCTATGCAGCATACGGCTGCGGCATCCGTTACCATTTCGGCATGTTCAAACAGGCGATCGAAAACGGCTATCAGGTTGAAAAGCCGGACCGCTGGCTCATTGCCGACAGCTATCCTTTCGAACTGAAACGTCCCGAATACACCTGTGAGGTCCGTTTCGGCGGTACGATCAAGGTGGAATACGATGAGAAACTCGGCCGGAACTTCTTCCGTCAGGAAGGGTACCGTGCCGTCCGCGCCATTCCCTATGACCTGCCGGTCGTCGGCTACGGAAACAAGGTCGTGAATACGCTCCGGATCTGGGATGCCGAAGCCATCAACGATTTCTGCCTCGATTCCTTCGACAAGGGAAATTACCACCAGTCTGTGGAATCGCAGAACCTGGCGCAGACCATCACCAAGGTCCTGTATCCGAACGACAACTTTGAGCGCGGCAAGGAGCTCCGCCTGATCCAGCAGTATTTCTTCGTATCGGCCAGCCTGCAGCAGGCGATTGCCCGGTATAAGAGAAACCATAAGGATATCCGGAAACTGCATGAAAAAGCCGTATTCCATATGAATGACACGCATCCGACTCTGACAGTCGGAGAACTGATGCGCCTGCTCCTGGATGAGGAAGGCCTGGAATGGGATGAAGCCTGGGAAGTGGTTACACATGCCTGTGCCTACACGAACCATACGATCATGGCGGAAGCACTGGAGAAATGGCCGATCAGTCTGTTCCGGACTCTGCTGCCGCGTGTTTACCAGATCATTGAAGAGATCAACCGCCGTTTCTGTGAGCAGATCCGTGCGCAGTATCCGGGCGATGAATGGCGTGTGCAGCGCATGGCGATCCTTGCAAACGACCAGGTGCGCATGGCGAATCTGGCGATCGTCGGCAGCTATTCGGTCAACGGTGTTGCCCGTCTGCATACGGAGATCCTGGAAAAGCGGGAGCTTCACGATTTCTATGAGATGATGCCTGAGAAATTCAACAACAAGACGAACGGCATCACGCAGCGCCGGTTCCTGCTGCATGGCAACGAACGGCTGTCTGCCTGGGTGACGAAACACATCGGAAAGGGCTGGATCACCGATCTCTCACAGCTGGAGAAGCTGGTTCCTCTGGCCGATGATGAAAAAGAACAGGAAGCATTCATGCAGATCAAGCAGGCGAATAAGGTGCGCCTTGCAAAATACATCTGGCAGACGGCCGGGATCAAGGTCGATCCGGAGTCTCTCTTTGATGTGCAGGTCAAGCGTCTGCATGAATACAAACGCCAGCTGATGAATATCCTGCATGTCATGTATCTGTACAACCGTCTCAGGGAAAATCCGATGCTGGATATCGTGCCGCGCACCTTTATTTTCGGTGCGAAGGCAAGCGCGGCTTATACGCTTGCAAAGCAGATCATCAAGCTGATCAACAGCGTGGCCGATGTGATCAATGCCGATGAATCGATCAACGGAAAGATCAGAGTCGTCTTTATCGAAGATTACTGCGTCAGCAACGGAGAGATGATCTTCGCGGCAGCAGATGTTTCCGAACAGATCTCCACGGCGAGCCGGGAAGCTTCCGGTACCGGAAACATGAAGTTCATGCTGAACGGCGCACTGACGCTGGGCACGATGGACGGCGCCAATGTCGAGATCGTGGAAGAAGTCGGCATGGAGAACGCATTTGTGTTCGGCCTTTCCGCAGACCGTGTCATCCGTTACGAGCAGGAAAACAATTACAATCCCTATGATTTCGTCAACGGTGATCCGCAGCTTCAGCAGGTTCTGAACCAGCTGATCGACGGAACCTATGCCGGCGGAAATACCGAAGAGTTCCGCAGCATCTATAATTCCCTGCTGGGAGGACCGGGAGTCGGACGTCCGGATCCCTACTTCACACTGGCCGATTTCCGCTCCTATGCGGAAGCACATCAGCGCGTCAACGAGAAGGCGAAGGATAAGAAAGCCTGGGCCAGAAGCGCCATCCTGAATACCGCATATGCCGGAAAATTCAGCTCCGACCGGACCATCGAGGAGTACGTGCGGGATATCTGGCATCTTCAGAAGCTGAAGGTGTGACGAAAACAGGGTTTAATGGTTACGATAGTGTTTCAAAATTTATGGAATCGCTTTATTTGCGTAATAAATTAGTATATAATAATTCTCAAAATTACTTTGGGAGAGTACAGGATTTTACAGGGAGAGAATCGTGGATAAAGCAGAATATCAGAACAGACTGGACGAGCTGAAAGCCGGCATCGATGCAGGTGATTATGAGAAAGCCCGGGAGATAGCGGACGGTATCGACTGGAGACGTGTGAAAAGCGTGAGAACGCTTTGTATGGTGGCGGACGTTTATGAAAAGACCCGCAGCTATCCGAAGGCGAAAGAGATTCTTCAGATCGCACAGGCGCGCAGCTCCATCGGAAGAGGCGTCCTGTCACGTCTCGTGGAAATATGTCTGAAGCTGGGGCAGACCGATGAGGCGGAAGCTTATTTCCGCGATTATTCAAAAGTTGCCCAGGGTGACAACAGCCGCCTTGTCCTGCAGTATCAGATCTACAGGGCAAAGGGTGCTCCGCTTGATGCGCAGATCACCGTTCTTGAAGAATATCGTGAAAAAGAATATACGGAAGAATGGGCCTATGAGCTGGCTGAGCGTTATGCGGAGGCCGGGGATCAGGAAAAGTGCGTTGAGACCTGTGATGATCTGATCCTGTGGTTCAGTGAAGGAAAATATGTTCTGAAGGCCCTGGAACTGAAAAAGCAGTTTGAGCCGCTTACGGAAAAGCAGATGGCTCTTTATATCCAGGAGCGCGATGCCGAGAACGAACGTGCCCGCCAGGCAGCTCTTGCAAAAGCAAGGGCAGAGGCCGAAAAGAAGGCAAGTGCGGAAGCGGCCGAAAGAGAAAGACAGCAGGCAGCCCTGCGGGAGCAGGAAGCCCTTGCTGCGGAGGAAGAAAGCGGGAACGAGGCAGAGGATGAAACCGTTCCGGCTGTGACGGAAGATGAGGCCGGTGCGGCTGCACCGGATGCCGTTTCGTATCCGGCCGAAACAGAAAGTGTTCCGGATCAGGCAGAACCGGAGTATGGTTCGGATCTGCTCCGGCAGGACGGCGGTGTTTATCCGGCCGCGCCGGAAAATGAAGAAGAAGGCCGTTTGAACGGGAACCTTTCCTCTAAGACAGGCGGGGACGCGCTGGACGGGCTCGACATTCCGGGCTTTGTGAATGTAATTCCCTTAAAACAGGAAAACCGGGAGACGGAGCCGGAAGTGCCTGCGGACCAGGCGGAACCGGTATATGCCGGCGAGGGCTATGACGATGAACCGGAGGAAATCCGGGAAAAAGCCCCGGCAGAGGAAGGCCTGAAGGGTCGTCTGCTGAAGTCGTTCCACAATATGTTCGGTGATGACAGGCGCCGCAGGAATGCGGAAGACGAATCGGAAGACGAAGAGTTCCCGAAGAAGGACGAACGGAAGAAGAAAGACATTCACCTGTTCCGCAAAAAAGATCCGAGGGAAGCAGATCAGTTCGAGCCTGCCGTGAAAGAGCCTGCCGTGGAAGAGCCTGAGGAAAGAAACCTGAGGCTGCGTGACCTGGCGCCGGAAGCGGCTATGCTGGGCGGTGCGGCTGCATCGGTTGCGGCCGGAGCGACAGGAGAACTCCCGGTTGAGGATGTGAGACCTCTTTCGGAAAAGAAACAGCAGGTTGCATTCGACCTGGACAGCTTCCTGAATGAAACGGC
>JABUSX010000365.1 GCA_021442545.1 Eubacterium sp.
ATTCATGATTATCAACTTGCTTTTTCGTGTTTCGCATATTATGATCAACTTACAATCATGATATACTGTCATCGCAAGGAGTGCTTATATGCTTAAAAGGAAAATTTTCGATGACCTTGTTGAGTGGAAAACAAGCAGTCATGGCACAACCGCTCTGATGATTGACGGTGCACGACGTGTCGGAAAAAGTTATATTGCTGAGGAATTCGCCAAGGCAGAGTACAAAAGCTACATTCTTATTGATTTTGGAAAGGCTCCAAAAGACATCCTTGATTTGTTCATAAATGACAGCTCCGATCTGGACTTTTTCTTCGCAAAGCTTTCGGCTTATTTTTCCACTGTTCTATACAGACGGGAATCGCTCATTATCTTCGATGAGGTTCAGCAATATCCGAGAGCAAGACAGCTCATCAAATACCTTGTTGCTGATGGCAGATTCGATTACCTCGAAACAGGTTCCCTGATACGGCTGAAAAAGAACGTGCAGGATATCATTATTCCTTCTGAAGAAGATCACATTGAAATGTTTCCGTTAGACTTTGAAGAATTTCTTTGGGCAATGGGAGATGAGGCGACCTACCCTTTGATAAGGAGGTGCTTTGTAGAAAAACAGCCGCTGGGAGCTGCTTTGCACCGCAAAATCATGAACGATTTTCGCCAGTATCTGCTTGTAGGCGGCATGCCGCAGTCGGTTCTTGCTTACATGAACGGTAAAGACTTTGAAGCTTCCGATATGGCTAAACGCAGAATTCTGAAGCTTTACCGGGAGGATGTTGTAAAGTTTGCAGACGGATATGAAGACAAGGTATTTGCCGTTTTTGACAATATTCCGGGTCAGCTTTCCAAAAAGGAGAAAAAGTATAAACTTTCTTCTCTCGGCAAACAAGCCAGATTCAGAACCTATGAGGATTCTTTTATCTGGCTTAATGAAGCAATGGTGGTTAACACCTGCTTCAATGCAACGGATCCTCATGTCGGGCTTGCTTTGAGTTCAGATCACACTACTCAAAAATGCTACATGTCAGATACAGGTCTGCTGGTTACTCATACCTTTAAGGATCAGAAATTCACTGATAATGAACTTTATAAGGCGATTCTTTTTGATAAGCTGAACATTAACGAGGGAATGTTGATGGAAAATATCGCAGCACAGATGCTTCGTCACAAAAGGGAACGTCTTTATTTCTACTCCCGTTCAGACAGCCGCCGACGTGAGAATCATATGGAAATCGATTTTTTGATTACTGAGGGGAAGAAGATTTCGCCGGTTGAGATCAAGTCCGGAAATTACCGTTCCCATGCTTCTCTTGATAAGTTCCGCAGACATTTTTCATCCGTCATTGGCAGCTCGTACATACTCTATACCAAGGATGTTATGATAAAAGACGGAATTATCCATCTGCCTCTATATATGGCAGAATTGCTTTAACACCTTTTCAGGAAGATTATCGTTAGCAGGACATCAATGAAGGCCTGGATGGATGAAGAAGCTCAGGAAGATTTGAGAGTAAATAAAAATCCTGGTGTTTATAAAGGTGCTTTGTACGAAAACTTTGTGGCAGAAGCATTTGTAAAGCAGGGATTTGTGCTTTTATGATTAAAAAATATCTGAAAAGCCGGGGCTGTGTTGATAATGGATATTGGGTTAATGGCATTGGGACCTTTGAAGAATAAAAACATGAAACACCTGAACTGCATCGTTGTATTCAATCAGGATAAACAGCAGATCCTTTTCTGTAAGCGGCGCAAGGATCCGTATAAAGGACTCTATAACTTTGTCGGCGGCAAGGTTGAACCGGGAGAGGACAGCGATGCAGCTGCCTATCGTGAATTGCAGGAAGAGACCGGCATTACCCGGAGGGATATTTGTCTGTATCGTCTGATGGATCTGACGTATTACTATCAGGATTTTGTTCTGGAGATCTATGTGGGTCAGCTGCATGCGGATGTAGTGCTCCGGGAGGAAGCTAATCCGCTGGAATGGCTGACCATTGATGAAGAAGAGTTTGCGGATCCGGATCGATTTGCCGGCGACCGTAATATAGCTCATATAGTACGGATAGCGATGATATATCCAATAGAAGATACCGCTGAGCCGGGAATACAGCCGCCGGAGATTCAGTAACAGAACAATGAGAATGTCACCAGGAGATTCAGCAGCGGGATAAAGAGAATGTCACCAGGAGATTCAGCAACGAGATAAGAAGAATGTCATCAGGAGATTCGGCAGCGAGATAAGGAGGATATCATCATGAAAAAAATAAGTGCAGTATTGGTGTTAATGGTTGTGTTATGCCTGCTCTGCGGCTGCGGGGGATATGGCGGGAATTATTCTGCGTCTATGCTTACTTCTTCGTGTCAGGGGGGTAATGCAAACGTGGAGTTTGAATCCTTTACGGGAACATACACGTTCAGGCTGAAAGTGAAAGATGACATCGGCCACACGCTTGATTATGAAGCAAGTCTTGCAGAGGGTGACATGAATGTGTATATCGGTATTAACGGAGAAAAAGAACTGCTTTTCACAGTTACGGGCGGAGAATCCTGCGAAGACACAATTGCCCTGAGCGATAAGTATGATCATGAAGAAATCGTCCACATTATTCTGGAATCGGCTGACAAATGTACAGATGGGAAATTTGAATTCGAGTACAATTGATTCCGGATTTGAGAGCCGGATTACCGGCTTCTGTCTGCGGAAAAAAACAGGCTGATCATCGGTTTTTTTATAGCATCGGCATCCTGCATATTGAAACAGGAAAGATGATATTACAGGATAATGGGCAAGATAATGCGTATGATAAAAGGAGGAAACACATGAAGATCGTAATCATTAACGGAAGTGCAAGAAAAGGAAATACGCTGGCAGCCATCAACGCCTTTACGAAGGGAGCAGAAGAAAAGCATGAAATCGAAGTGATCCGGCCCGATAAGCTGAATATCGCTTTCTGCAAGGGCTGCGGTGCCTGTGAATGCTATAAAGGCTGCATCGACCAGGATGATACCAACCCGACGATCGATAAGATCGCGGCAGCGGATCTGATCGTATTTGCCTCTCCTGTTTACTGGTGGGGAATTACCGCGCAGACAAAACTTATCATCGACAAATGCTACTGCCGCGGCGCACTGCTGAAGGGCAAGAAGGTCGGCGTGCTGGTGCCGGGCGGATCTCCGGTGGACGCGAAGCAGTATGCCATCATCAAGGATCAGTTCGACTGCATTGCAGAATATCTCGGCTGGGAGCTTCTGTTCTACAAACCTTTCTGTGCAGGCGGAGCTGATGAACTGCAGAATGATGCAGAGGCAGTCGGTGAACTTACGGCACTTGGCAAGAGCATCTGAGGTTCACACGATGAACAGAAATAAGACTGCCTGCGAATGCAGGCACATTACCTACGGAAAGATCGAGGACGCTGTCAAAGCCGGGGCATCTTCTTTTGAGGAAGTGCAGGAAAAGACCGGCTGCGGAAAAAGCTGCGGCAAGTGTCAGGAGTTCCTTCAGTATCTCGTAAGGGATCTGCTGCGTGAGCAGAGTGCCGGCAGTCAGGAGTGACGACAAGAGTGAAAACAAATGACCAGACAGGATGTATTCGATTATGTGAAAGAACAATACGGTACGGAGCCGGATTATCCCTGGTTTGACGATAATGCGGTGCTTCGGCATGAGAACATTATCCGCGAAGGCAAAGCGGACGCACGCTGCACCGGCGAAGATGCATGTGAGAGCGCCCGCGGCCAAACCCGCAGCGGGAAGTGGTACGGCGTTGTGCTGACTGTCGGCCGGGAGAAGCTCGGCCTGGTCGGCGATGGCATGGTGGATGTGCTGAATGTGAAAAGCGATCCCCTGCTGATCGGATCGCTGCGGACGAAGGAGGGATACCATCCTGCCTATCACATGAATAAGGATAACTGGATCTCGATCCGTCTGGACGGCACGGCTCCGGACAATGAGATCCGTCATCTGATCGACATGAGCTTTGACCTGACGGCACCGAAAAAGAAAGGAAAATGACCGGGAATCCAAAAGCAAATATGGGTGCGGCAAATATGGTTTTAGATAAGCTTCAGGGCTCCCGTGACATACGGGAGCCCCGGTTTTTTATAAGATGCCGGTATTTTTCGTTTAGGAGGAAGTAATGTTCGCTCCCGCGACATACGGGAGCTCCGGTTTTTTATGGTTTTTACTGTTTTTTTATGAAAAAGAGCGTTCGCAGGGAAATATTATTAAGGTTCGTTTAAGTATGGTAGGTCATAGTATGCATGTAACCGGCCGCGCCGTGTGAGGGAAAACACAGATTGTTCGCAATTCTTTCACAAATATGGCAATTTTAAGGCTTAGAATACGACTGACAAAAACGAAAAGAGGTTATACATAATGAAAAAACTGATAATGGTTTTGTGCGCTGCAGCTCTGATCTTTTCCATGACTGCTTCCCGAGCAAAGGCTGAAGAAAACAGCGGTCAGACAGTGACGGGCAAGGTGATCTCCATCGACGGCACAAAGGTCACACTTCAGCTCGGAGAGCTTACTGAAACAGAAATGAACGGACAGATGACCGAAATGCCGGGCGGAAATCAGCAGAGCGGCGGCCAGCAGCCCCCCGAAAT
>JABUSX010000421.1 GCA_021442545.1 Eubacterium sp.
GCCTCCGGATATTACGCCTATTACGCGGTTCACAGCTATACGGACGGTATTCTGAAACGCATCGAGATCTCGGAAGAAGCATCAAAACATATTCTGGAAAACCACCTGATTGCAAGACCCGGCGACGAGATCCGGGCTTTCAGCGGAGCCAATACAACGCTGGGCATCCTGCTGATGAAGTTTGACAGTATGGAGGAAATGCTGGAGATGATGGACCATTCCGATAAGTGGATCCGGGTTCATCTTGAATCATAAATTATAATACATTTTTGAAAGAAAGCGAATTTTGATCAAGACATGAATCTCAACACAGCCAGGGCAAAATTCATCGCCGCAACCTTTATCTACGGAACCATGGGCATCATCGTTTCTTTGATGTCCGTTCCCAATATCATCATTGTTCTTTTCAGGGGAATCATCGGCGCAGGCCTGATCCTGATGATCCTGAAGATAAAAAAGAGCCGCCTGTCCGTTGCTGCCATAAAGGCCAATCTGAAGTGGCTCCTGATCTCCGGTTTGTGTCTGGGGATGAACTGGGTCTGCCTTTACAGCGCCTACAATCTTACATCCGTTGCCGTTGCAACGCTCTGCGACTATACGGCTCCGCTGATCATGGTGGCGCTCTCTCCGTTTCTGTTCCATGAAAAGATCATTCCGAGGAAAGCCGTGTGCCTGGGTGTTGCCTTCGTCGGCGTCATCTTCATCTCCGGCGTACTGGACGGAGGCGGAAATATGCCGAACAACGGTCTCGGCGTCCTTCTCGGTATGGGATCTGCACTGTTTTTCGCCGGTCTTATTTACTGCAATAAAAAAATTTCGGAAGATGTACCCGTGTATGACAAGGTCGTGATCCAGCTCGCGATGTCCTCCGTCGCCGTGCTTCCCTTTGCACTCTTCACCTTTTCAACGCAGAAAGTTGTCTTTTCGGCTCTGGACATCCTCCTGATCCTGATGCTTGGCATCGTACACACCGGCATTGCCTACTATCTCTATTTCGGAGCCCTGGGCGTTCTCCCCGTACAGACGATCGCGCTGCTCGGATATATCGAACCCATCGTATCCATTGCCGGCTCGATCCTGATCCTGCGC
Organism: Eubacterium sp.; assembly: GCA_021442545.1. Taxonomy (GTDB): domain Bacteria; phylum Bacillota; class Clostridia; order Lachnospirales; family Lachnospiraceae; genus Bilifractor. Next base: position 1,090 of record JABUSX010000421.1, read on the forward strand.
CAGAACCTCACGCCCCTCGGCGCCGTCGGAGCCTGCCTTATACTCGGCTCACTGTTCTTTTCTGACAGGATCCGAAAACCAAGCGCACAGGAACCTCCTCAGGATCCCTCCTGAAACAGAATTTTCTCATTGCTGTCCCTGTTCTGTTCAGAACCTCCGAAAATCAACGGCCGTACGAAACCCTTTTTATAGCTAATGGCCGTACGAAACCCTTTTTATAGCTAACGGCCGTACGGATTTCTCTGTACGGCCGTTTTTTCTATCCTTTTCCCTTGACCTGTATGGCTTTATGCGGGCACATTTCCTGACAGCAGAAGCAGCGGATACACTTTTTATAATCGTAAACGGGCGGTTCTCCTCTCCCGTTCTTAAACGTCAGCGCTTTGCCTTCTACCGGGCAGGCTTCCACGCAGACGCCGCACTTCCGGCATTTTTCCGCAATGATCTTCGGTTTCCTCTTTAAGAAACGCAGATTTGTGGCCAGGCTCATGAGTCCGCTGGCTTTCTGCTTTCTTCTTTCGACTTTAAAGGACGGATTCCCGTACGCGGAAACGATCTCCTCAATGCTTCTGGTTCCTTCTTCCGTCAGGATCTCGATCTTATCAGAAGAAGCCGTTCCAAGTCCCATGCTTTCCCCGAAGGTGACCGTCGGCACCGTATCCGGATCCAGATGGATCAGACGGCAGAATACCGTATCCAGGGCGACCGGATCTTCGGAAAGCAGCAGTACCTTCATATCCACGGGATCTCCGGACGCCGGCCCGTTCCCCTCCATGGCCGTGATCCCGTCCATGATGAAGAGCCGCGGTTTTATGAGCAGGTTCAGCTCGACCAGCATCTTTGCGAAGCTCACCTGGCTTGTATAGATCGTGTGTCCCTGCGCCTTGTGCATCCCCTGGATGCAGCCGTACTGATTCTTTACGGCCCCGGTGATGTATTCGAGCGCATGTGTTTTCATCTTGCAGATGCTTATAATCTCATCCGCATCCACCACTTCCTTCGCCAGATGAAATCCCTTCGCATGAACGCCCTGCTTATTTTCCACATAGACGTCTTCCTTAAAACCCGCCATGGTGACGCCGTATTTCCGGCAGCTTTCGCCGAGCCCCATCTCCTTCATGACCGCAACGGAAAATCCCACTCCGCAGGAATCCCCGATACTCACGTCTCTGCATTCGCATTCCGATGCCGTCCGTATAACCGCTTCGCAGACCGCCGGATGCGCCGTTATGGCACGCTCCGGCTTTGCGCCTCTTAAGAGATTCGGCTTCAGAAGGATCTTCTTATCCGGATCGAAAAATTTCTCTGCGCCGCCCAGGAGAGAAAGACCCTTCTGCACTTTTTCATATACCTCAGAAGGATCATAACCCGGGCAGTTCAAAACAACGACTTTACTCATACTGCACCTGCAGAAAAATCATCCTGAATATTAAAATGATACGATCAGCTGCATCTTAAACTGTTCTTCCCCATAGACAGCATGAGGAATATCCTTCGGCATGATCAGCGTTTCGCCGGCTTCCAGATAAAATACATCTTCTCCGACCGTAAAACGTCCCTTGCCGTCCAGCACGGTTACCATCGCATCGCCGGCCGCGGCGTGCGTCGAGATCTCTTCTCCTTTGTCAAAGGAAAAGATCGTCATGCTGACCTTTTCATTCTGCACCAGTGTTTTGCTGACGACCTGGCCCGCCTGGTAATCGACCAGGTCCTTAAGGGAAAGCTTCGCCTGTTTTTCTATATTTTTGTACATTTGAATATCTCCTCTATCTCTGACCGTAATAGGCATTCGCACCGTGTTTTCTGAAATAATGTTTATCCTGCAGTTCCTGCGGAGCGGGCTGCACCTGCGGATTGATCTGCTCGCATCTGGCTGCCATTTTGCAGACTTCCTCCAGAACGACCGCATTGTGCACGGCTTCCATTCCGTCTTTTCCCCAGGTAAACGGACCGTGATTTCTGCAAAGAACCGCCGGAACAGCTTCATAATCCCTGTCCTTAAAGGCTTCCACGATCTTCAGACCCGTTGTTTTTTCATATTCATCAAAATCCGAACCCTTCAGGCTTTCTGCGCACGGAACTTCACCGTAGATGTAATCGGCATGTGTCGTCCCGTAGCAGGGCAGGTTTCTTCCGGCCTGCGCCCAGCTGGTTGCCCAGGAAGAATGTGTATGCACGATACCGCCGATCTTCGGAAATGCCTTGTACAGCACGATGTGCGTAGCCGTATCCGAAGACGGATTGTATCTTCCTTCGATCTTGTTTCCGAAAAGGTCCATGATCACCATGTCCTCCGGGGTCAGATCCTCATACTTTACTCCGCTTGGCTTAATGGCAAAATAACCGCTTTTTTTGTCGATCTCGCTGACGTTTCCCCACGTAAAGGTGACAAGACCATAGCGCGGAAGTTCCATGTTGGCACGATACACACGTTCTTTTAACTCTTCAAGCATCCCGGACCCTCTCTTTCATTTCAGCCTTTTCATTTTTCTCTTACTGCAGTTTATTCGATACACTTTCTTTTTCGTCAGCTTCCAGTCCGTTCTGCATCGCTATCTGCACTCTTTACTGGAAGAAAGACTTCACTGCGTCCGCCGTCTTATGCAGTCCCAGAATACCTCTCATGCGTCTGCAGGTATCCGCCAGATCTTTCTGCCATTCCGGTGAACCCGTATACCAGAACTCCGTCACGTATCTGCGCACGCCGATCTTCCAGGCGGCATCGATGATCTTCGGAAAATCCACTTTTCCTTCCCCGTAAGGAACCTCCCGGTAGACGCCGGGTCTGGTCTCCTTCAGATGCAGCGCAAAGACATGCCCCTTTGCCGACATGAGATCCTGTGCCTCGTCGCAGCCCTGCTCGAAGCAGGCATTCTTCATATTTCCGCAGTCCGGATAGAGTCCGAGGTAATTGCTGCCGATCATCTTCACGTAATACATACCCTTCCAGCAGGTATTCATGAAACGGTTTTCCATCGTTTCCATACCGATCTGCACGCCTGCAGATGCAGCCGCGAGTGTTGCTTTTTCCAGATTCCGGATAAAACGCTGCTGCGTTTCCGGTGTGGATTCGCCGTAGTAAATATCATAGCCCGGAATCATCAGGATACGGACACCGAGATCCGCCGCAAGTGAAATGGCATGATAGAGTATCTCCATTCCTCTCTCACTGATCTCCGGATTCGGATCGCCGATCGCGTATTTCGTCAGGGCACTTCCGTTCAGCGTCTGAATCGGCACACCGGTTTCATACATCAGGTCGACCAGTTTTTTCCGCTCATCCCGGCTCCAGTATACGCGCGAGATCTTTTCCTCACTCGCATCAATGCTGATCTCCAGAAAGTCATATCCCGCTTCTTTCGTCGCCAGCAGTTTTTCTTCCCAGCTGAGGTCCGGCATGGCCTTCTCATACAGACCGATGGTATACGGTTTGATCTCTTTCGGTATTTTCATAGTATCCCCTTTATAAAACGTCTGTTTCTGCCTTCTGTTTCATACGAACCACGCCGTATCTGCCTT
>JABUSX010000219.1 GCA_021442545.1 Eubacterium sp.
AAGCTGCCCGTGTAGCCATGACGCGTTATGTGCGCCGCGGCGGTAAAGTCTGGATCAAGATCTTCCCGGATAAGCCGATTACCACCAAGCCGGCCGAAACACGTATGGGTTCCGGTAAAGGAACGGTTGAATACTGGGTAGCTGTTGTAAAACCGGGTCGTGTCCTGTTTGAGATCGCCGGTGTTCCGGAAGACACAGCAAAAGAGGCTCTGCGTCTTGCCATGCACAAGCTTCCCTGCAAGTGCAAGATCGTAGCCCGTGCAAATGACGAAGGCGGTGATGAGAGTGAAAAGTAAGAAATATACAGAGGAAATCAGAGCCAAATCAAAGGCTGAACTTCAGGATGAACTGGTCGCTGCAAAGAAGGAACTTTTTAATCTCAGATTTCAGCACGCGACAAATCAGCTGGACAACACCAGCCGGATCTCAGAAGTCCGCAGGAATATCGCAAGGATCTCGACGATCATCGCACAGAATGACAAGGCGGCCGGCTGAGCCTGAAAGGAGATAGACGTGGAAGAACGTAATTTGAGAAAAACGCGTGTCGGAAAGGTCACCAGCGATAAGATGGACAAGACCATTGTCGTGGCGATCGAAGACCACGTAAAACATCCTCTTTATAAGAAGATCGTTAAGAAGACATACAAACTGAAGGCACATGATGCGAACAACGAATGCAGAATCGGAGATACCGTTCGTGTCATGGAGACCAGACCTCTTTCGAAAGATAAAAGATGGAGACTGGTAGAGATCGTAGAACGCGCGAAGTAATCGGAAAAGGCAGAAGGAGGAACAGCTGATGATCCAACAGGAAAGCAGACTGCGGGTCGCTGATAATACCGGTGCCAAAGAAATTCTTTGCATTCGTGTGTTGGGCGGTTCAGTCAGAAGATATGCCCGTATCGGTGACATCATTATCGCAACAGTTAAAGATGCCACGCCGGGCGGCATGGTGAAAAAAGGTGATGTTGTGCGCGCCGTTGTAGTGCGTACAGTGAAGGGTGCACATCGTAAGGACGGTTCCTATATCCGTTTTGATGAAAATGCAGCCGTTATTATCAAAGATGACAATACACCCAGGGGAACACGTATTTTCGGGCCGGTTGCCCGTGAACTTCGTGAGAAACATTTCATGAAGATCGTTTCTCTGGCTCCGGAAGTATTATAAGGAGGGGACGCTATGGCATGTAAAATCAAAAAAGGCGATACCGTCCGTGTAATCGCCGGTAAAGACAAAGGAAAAGAAGGCAAGGTTCTTTCTGTTGAACCGAAGAAGGCCCGTGTCCTTGTTGAAGGCGTCAACATGATTTCAAAAAGCATGAAGTCGAATGGTGCAAATCAGCAGGGCGGTATCATTCAGAAGGAAGCTCCGCTTTCCATCTCGAATGTGATGGTCATTGTCGACGGGCAGCCGACACGCATTGGCTTTAAACTCGACGGAGACAAGAAGGTCCGCGTTGCCAAAAAGACAGGCAAAGTGATCGGCTGAGAGGAGGTCCGTAGTGAGCAGATACAGAGATTTGTACCGGGACACCATCGTTGATGCCCTGATCAAAAAGTTTGAATACAAAAACATTAATGAAGTTCCGAAGCTTGACAAGATCGTCATCAACATGGGCGTAGGTGAAGCGAAGGACAACGCCAAGGTTCTGGACTCGGCCGTTGGCGATCTTGAAAAAATTGCCGGTCAGAAGGCTGTTATTACGAAAGCCAAGAAATCCGTTGCCAACTTCAAGATTCGTGAAGGAATGTCCATCGGATGCAAGGTTACGCTTCGCGGTGAACGTATGTATGAATTCGCAGATCGTCTGATCAACCTGGCTCTTCCGCGTGTTCGTGACTTCCGCGGCGTCAATCCGAATGCTTTTGACGGCAGAGGAAATTATGCACTCGGCATAAAAGAACAGCTGATTTTCCCGGAGATCGAATACGATAAGATCGATAAGGTCCGTGGTATGGACATTATCTTCGTCACGACTGCAAAGACGGATGAAGAAGCAAGGGAATTACTGGCACAGTTTAAAATGCCGTTCGCAAAGTAATGCAGGAGGAAAAATTCCATGGCTAAAACAGCAATGAAGGTCAAACAGCAGAAAGAGCCCAAGTTCTCGACCCGCGCTTATACACGCTGCAATATCTGCGGCCGTCCGCATTCGGTTCTGAAGAAATACGGGATCTGCCGCATCTGCTTCCGTGAACTGGCATATAAGGGTGAGATTCCCGGTGTCAAAAAAGCGAGCTGGTAAAGATTGAGGTAAACGAAAGGAGGAATTCATTATGTCTATGAGCGATCCTATTGCCGATATGCTTACCAGAATCCGTAATGCGAATGCGGCAAATCATCCGACAGTTGATGTTGCCTCTTCCAAGATGAAGAAGGCCATTGCAGACATTCTTGTCCGGGAAGGCTATATAGAGAAATACGAACTTGTTGATGCAGGTTCCTTCCAGAATCTGCATATCACGCTGAAATACGGTGCGGACCAGAACGATAAGATTATCAGCGGTCTGAAGAGAATCTCCAAACCGGGTCTGCGTGTTTATGTCAGCAAAGATGAGCTTCCGCGTGTTCTCGGCGGTCTGGGTATTGCGATCCTGTCTACAAACCAGGGCGTTATCACCGATAAAGAAGCACGTAAGCTTCAGGTTGGCGGAGAGGTGCTTGCGTTTGTCTGGTAATCAGGCAGCTTACACCATCCTGCCGGTTACATAAAGGCAGTACAACTGAAAACAGAGGATCTGCAGAGGATCCTCCGAAAATTTAAGTTATCAGGAGGCATATATGTCAAGAATTGGTAGAATGCCGATTCCCGTCCCGGACGGCGTATCGGTAGAAATCGGAGAAGGAAATTACGTTAAGGTCACCGGACCTAAGGGAACTTTGGAGCGTGCACTTGCTCCCGAGATGATTCTGGAACAGAACGACGGAATCATTACGGTTTCCCGTCCGAACGATCTTAAAAAAATGAAAAGTCTGCATGGCCTGACAAGAACCCTGCTTTCAAATATGGTAGTCGGTGTACACACCGGTTATACCAAGGTTCTGGAAGTTAACGGTGTCGGCTATCGTGCAGCAAAACAGGGCGAAAAGCTGGTTCTCAACCTTGGCTATTCCCACCCGGTAGAGATGATCGATCCGGAAGGTGTTGCAACCGCAGTTGAAGGCAACAAGATCACGGTCAGCGGTATTTCCAAAGAGAAAGTCGGCCAGTATGCTGCCGAGATCCGCGGCAAGAGAGCTCCGGAACCCTATAAGGGCAAAGGTATCAAGTATGTTGACGAAGTGATCCGCCGCAAAGTCGGTAAGACCGGTTCATAACAGGGGGGATGAGAGATGATTAATAAGAAATCAAGATCAGAGGTTCGCCTGAAAAAGCATAAAAGAATGCGCAGCCGCATCTTCGGAACAGCATCAAGACCGCGTCTTTGTGTTTTCCGCAGCAATGCACACATGTATGCACAGATTATTGACGATGAAGCACAGAAGACACTGGTTTCTGCGTCAACCACGCAGAAAGATGTCCGCGCAGAGCTTGAGAAGACAAATGACAAGGCTGCTGCTTCCTATCTCGGAACAGTCATCGGCAAAAAGGCGGCCGAAGCCGGTATCACAGAGGTCGTATTTGACAGAGGCGGCTACATTTATCATGGTAAAGTAGCGGCACTCGCCGATGCAGCCCGCGAAGCAGGACTGAAATTCTGAGGAGGAAGGACGAACACATGAGACATATTATCATTGATGCCAGCCAGCTTGAGCTGGAAGAAAAGGTTGTTTCCATCAAACGTGTCGTCAAGGTCGTTAAAGGCGGACGTAATGCACGGTTTACGGCACTTGTCGTTGTGGGTGACCGCAATGGTCATGTAGGAGCCGGACTCGGTAAGGCAACAGAAATTCCCGAAGCAATCCGCAAGGGAAAAGAAGACGCCATGAAGCATCTTGTGGAAATCCCGGTTGATGAAAACGGCAGTATCACACATGATATCATCGGAAAATACGGCAGTGCGGAAGTACTTCTTAAAAGAGCTCCCGGCGGTACCGGTATCATCGCAGGCGGTACAGCCCGTGCTGTTGTAGACCTTGCCGGCATCTCCAACATTCGTACAAAGTGCCTGGGTTCCAACAATAAACAGAACGTTGTTCTCGCTACACTTGAAGGACTTCGCCAGCTGAAGACTCCGGAAGAAGTCGCTCGTGCACGCGGCAAATCCGTCAGCGAGATCCTGGCATAAGGAGGGCAGAACGATGGCAGATAAAAAAATGAAACTCACACTGGTAAAGTCTACGATCGGATGTGTTCCGAAGCACAAAAAGATCATTGAGTCGATGGGACTTAGAAAACTGCAGCATTCCGTAGTACTTCCGGATAATGATTCGACACGCGGTATCATCCGCCAGGTCGGTTATCTCCTGAAAGTGGAAGAGCAGGCTTAACAGTTCAGAGCAAGGAGGACCATATGGATTTAGCAAATTTACAGCCCGCGGAAGGCTCCAGACAAAGCGATAATTTCCGCAGAGGCCGTGGTCATGCATCCGGAAACGGTAAAACAGCCGGCAAGGGACACAAAGGTCAGAAAGCCCGTTCAGGAGC
>JABUSX010000050.1 GCA_021442545.1 Eubacterium sp.
GCTCTTTCCGGAAAGAGCCAGTTGATCCATGCGTTTTGAAAATTGTATCGAATCCGGCATCTTTCCGTCCGGAGAAAGCGCAATCACGTAAGCATCCTGAGGGATCACACCTAAAAGCCGTTCCCCTTCTCTGTCCTTTACACGCTGTTCTTCAGAGGTCTGACCGGAAGCAGGTGTCTTCTCATCCTTTACTTCTGCTGTGCGAAGCCGGCAGTAAGCGGAAAGCCGTTTCGTATATTCATTGATTCCCTGCAGAAGATAGGCCTCCTTTACGGAACCTGTACAGGCAACAGTGATCTGAAGCATCTCCGTTATCCCTCTGCTGACGGGGCCGGAGCAGCATCTCCGCCGCCCGCATCCGCAGCAGGTGCAGGTGCTTCACCGCCTCCTGCCGCATCACCCCCGCCGGCTCCGGTATCTCCGCCTCCCGCATTATTCCCGCCGTCTCCGGCGTTTCCGCCTGCATCATTTCCGCCCGTTCCGGCATCATTTCCACCCTCTCCGGAGCTGTTATTATCACCCGGATTCGATGAAGGATCGTTTCCGCCGTTTTCTCCGGAAGGAGAATCCCCTTTGCCGCCATCTCCCTCCGGATTATCCGTTGTTCCGGTACCACCGGCAGCCGGCACTACGACCGGAGCATAATACGAATAGGTTACCTGCGGAGTCGGTGTCACAGAAGGCGTCGGCGTAATCGATTTCACCTCATATTTGTAGGTTGCCGAAGCAATTGCTCCCAGCTGGCCGGTCGGGGATTCCAGAACGGCATAGAAAATATGATCGCCTTTTTCCATCTTAACCGGTCCGTTGTATACGGGACTGTCTGCATCCGGTTTGCTGTCAAACGAATAATGGCAGGTAAAACCGTCCGGATAGGAAATCGTAATCTTCTTCTCTTCATCAGAGGTAGACATCATAATTCCGTTTTTATCGAAGTACTTCTTCACAACATAGGTACCGGACTCCGGAATAATGGAAGGTGCCGGCGGCGCATCGTACTGAACCTGGTAGATTGCCTCGGAAACGGGGCTGACAAAGCCGCCGTCATCCGTCACAACAAAAGCCTTGATCGTTGTGATGCCTTCTTTTGCCATAATCGGACCACTGTACACATCGGAATCACCTGTCGGATCCGTGCCGTCTGTTGTGTAGTATATCGTTCCGGGAAGATCCGACCGGATCTCAACCTCCAGATCCTCCGAGTATGTTCCTTCTCCCGGAACAATCGCCGGTCCGGAAGGCAGATAAGCCGCATAGGTACTGAGAATCTCCTCGTTTGTACAATTCCGGAGAAATTCCTGGATATCTCCCGTTCTTCCCTGATCCATGTAAAGATCAAAGAGAAGGGCATACGAATCCTTCTGACCGGGATCTGCACTGATCACCTGAAGCAGCAGATTTTCGGCTTCTTCGGACATTTCCTGTGCCAGATAGATCCTGGAAGCCAGAAGCTTTGCCTCATTGCTTTGATCATTATAGGAAAGTGCCTCAAGAATGCGGAGCTCCGCCTGCTCATAATCACCCTGTCCGTATAGTTCTTCCGCCTGTGCGTACTGCCACTCATAGGTCTGATGTTCGGCAAAAACCTGGCGGACACGTACAAAAATAATAGCGCCGACAATGACGGCCGCAGCAATAACGAAGGTCAGAATGATGTTGCGGCGGCGCTGCCGTATCCTTTTTCTGACAGCCGCCTCTCTCTTAATGACTTCCTGTTCCGCTTCGCGTGCTTTTTCAGATTGTATCTTTGCCTCTCTGAACCGGCTTTCCACTGTCTCAAAATCCGGTACGATCTGGATCTCCTGTCCGCAAACGGGACAGAACACCTCTTTATCACTGAATTCAGCATGACAATACGGGCATGTTCTCATCCTAGTTTTCCTCCAGGTAATTTTCAAACTGTTCCATCGACATCAGGACCTTTCTCGGTTTGGTTCCTTCTTCCTCGCCGACAACACCTGCATCACACAGCTGATCCATGATCCGTGCGGCGCGGTTGAAACCAATGCGGAACGCACGCTGGAGCATACCGATGGACGCTTTATCTTTTTCAATGATCAGCCGGCCGGCATCTGTGAAAAATTCATCCTGTGCCTGCAGATCCGGTGTACTGCCGGAGACAGTATCCGAAACGGCTGCGCGGTCGATCTTCTTCTGCATATCTTCATCGTATTTCTGCTCTGCGTGATGATCCAGCAGAAAACGGACAACATTCAGTATTTCATCATCCGAAACATAGGCTCCCTGCACACGGGCCGGTTTCGGATAACCCTGCGGATAAAAAAGCATATCCCCCTTACCAAGGAGTTTTTCCGCTCCGTTCATATCCAGAATCGTTCTGGAGTCCACTCCCGAGGTAACAGCCAGAGCAATTCTCGAAGGCATATTTGCTTTAATCAGACCCGTAATAACATTCACAGAAGGCCTCTGGGTCGCGATAATCAGGTGAATACCGGCTGCCCGGGCCAGCTGCGCAAGACGGCAGATTGCATCTTCCACTTCATTCTGTGCCGCCATCATCAGGTCCGCAAGCTCATCAACTATAATAACGATCTGCGGCATCTTCCCGGGCCGCTCGCCTTCTTCCGGTTCCGGAAGGTTTTCGATCCGTGCATTGTAGCCGGAAATATCACGGGCACCCATATCCGCAAATTTTCTGTAACGGTCCGTCATTTCTGCAACAGCCCAGTTCAGTGCACCTGCTGCTTTTTTCGGATCCGTTACGACCGGAATCAGAAGATGCGGGATCCCGTTATAAACGGAAAGTTCCACGACCTTCGGATCGATCATGATAAAGCGTACCTCTTCCGGGGCCGACTTATACAGAATACTCATGATCAGCGTATTGATGCAGACGGATTTACCGGAACCCGTAGCACCTGCAATCAGCAGATGAGGCATCTTCGCGATATCCGTAACGACCGGCTGTCCGGCAATATCCTTTCCGACCGCAAAGGCCAGATGCGAATTCTGCCGCTGAAAAGCCTGCGATTCCAGAAGTTCCCGCAGCATGACCTGCTGGTTTGTCTTATTCGGAACCTCGATTCCGATGGCCGCCTTTCCGGGTATCGGTGCCTCGATCCGGATATCCGCAGCGGCAAGATTCAGCTTGATATCATCGGCAAGACTGACGATCCTGCTGACTTTGACCCCCTGCTGCGGCGTCAGTTCGTACCTCGTAACGGTCGGTCCGCAGCTGATGTGATTGATGGTTACTTCGACGCCGAAGCTGTGCAGCGTCTCCTGCAGCTTGAAAGCCATTGCTTTCAGGTGCTCATTGGATTCTCCTTTTTTATTCCCCGCGGCTCGCTTCAGCATGGAAACAGGAGGAAAAATATATTCCTGGTCTGTCTCCTGCTGTACATAAATCATCTGCTGCACATCTGTACCCTTGCCTGCAGCAGCTCCTGTTTTTTTCGGTTTCTTTTCTTTAAATACAGTCACTTCTTCCGGAATTCCTGTTTTTTCCGGTGGTGTAGGCACGGGGAATTCCGTTTTCCCCGCATTATCCTCTCTGCTGTCAAAAGGAGTATCTTCCCTTTTGATGGTTGTAAAATATTCGTTCATGCCCGACGGAACAGCAGAGTTGATAATCACATCATCCTGAACCGTAAAAGGTACTGCTTCCGTATTCGGAGTAATGTTCCGGATCCTTCTGCTTTCCTCCCGCATCCGTGCTTCTTCTTTCAGATTCTGCGGAACGACCATCTGCGGAATATTTGCAGACCTACGGCGGACAGCTGCCACATTTCTTTCCCGCTCTGCCTGTACTTCTCTCTGCCTCTCTTTCAGAGCCCTTTCCGTCTCTTTTCTCAGACGTCTTTCACTCGATCTCTGCAGATTGGCTTCGTTTCTTGCCAGCCTGCGTTCTTTCGCCGAATCATAGGCACTTTCTCCCTGATTACGCAGTGCGCTCAGCAGCGGCTTCTGCGTAAGCAGGATCACAAAGACAACCAGAGCGATCAGTATGATCACATAAGCCCCGATCGTTCCGAGCGCTCCCCCGAAGAGAATAACGAAAAAGCCTCCGACTACGCCGCCGCCTGCTCTTTCTGCTCCGCACTCACGATAGATCGTGTCAAGACCGGATCCGGGCTCATATCCGTACTGAATCAGCTGAAAGAGCGCACAGCACGTAATATAAAGACCGATCAGCCCCACCACGCGGCTCGCGGTTCCGCGGCTTCCTGCATTTGCCAGGATGAAAAGGAAGAGATAACCGAGCAAAAACGGAAAAGCCCAGGCCGGCAGTCCGAACAGTCCGAACAAAACGGACGAGATTCCCTTCCCGACAGCGCCGCAGACACCGATCATGCTTAAAAAAAGGAGCAGACAGAGAGCCATCAGCACCAGGATGCCGATATTGGTATACAGTTCGTTCGGCTCCTTCGGAGAGGCAGCCTCCTGAGCAGCTGTACTCCGGTTTCCGGAAGATGATGCACGGGAAGAGGATGTACTCCTGCCCCGTGAAGATGCCGCGCTCTTCGCCCGTGAAGATGCGGTGCTCTTCGCCCGTGAAGCCGCTCCTCCCGCAGAAGTGCTCTTTCTGGATG
>JABUSX010000432.1 GCA_021442545.1 Eubacterium sp.
ACAAGTTCCTTATAGTCCGTTTTTCTTTCCTCAGAAAGATCCAGCTTGTCAATTTCATTATTTTTTTCCTGAGCTGCTTCCTGCAGCTGCGTCTTTGCTTCTTCTTTGACACCAGGCAGCATTTCTTCATTCATAGCTGCATCATAAGTTGCATTCATGCTGCTGCAGGCTGCGGCATAGGCAGCCTCGACCCCTGCCTTTGTCGACGCAGCTTTTATGGCATTGATTCCGGCTTCTAACTGTGCATCAAGCTGATTCTCATAAGACTGCTTTGCCTCATCGGAAATCATTATCATGTTAGAAACCGCAAAATACATTTCCATGTAACATGCCGTCAGTTCCTCTTCTTTTACATTCTTTAACGCGGCTAAGGATGCCTCCGCCTGCCTGTCTTCATCTACATAGCTGCACACAGAACAGGTGCAGTAATCCTCCCCGGAATCCGGGTCGCTGCTTTTGTATCCATGATTCGCCTCGTCTGTTTTTTTTGTATTATTTCCAAGCGGACAGGACGGGGTATCGCACGCATAATGCCAGTGTCCGCCTGCATCCTTATCCCACGCTTTGGAAGGCACGCAGGTATGCTTTTCTCCGGTGCCGCCGCAGGCCGGGCAGGTTACTTCTTTCTGTCCCCCGCAGACTGTACATGTGCAGCCTCCCCAGCACCGGGGACACCAATCCCAGGCGTTTTGCGTGTACCGATGATCCGTCGGGTTAACACACTTGCTTTTCCAGTCATTGCAGATAATGCAGAACCAGCCTTCTCCATGACAATAACCGCAGAGTCCTGTTCCTCCGCACGACGAACAGTCAAGCTTCCCTGTGCCGCTGCATGTTTCACAAGGCTCCGGATCTGCCGCCGCCGTCATCGGCAGGCTGCATACCATCATCACGACGAACATGACAAGACTGATCACTGCCGCAAAACGTTTCTTTCCGTTTTTCATGTCCACCTCCTGCTTTGTGCCTGTATGCGCCTGATTCACTTATTTCAGGTTCTCTGCCGCCGCTTTTTCGACCGCGAGTCCCGCGCGGTAGGCTTCCATAAACGCATCGAAGCCGTCGATCTCTTCCTGCGTCGGAGCGATCGTCGTACCTTCGGCCCCGGCAAAGATCCGGTTTTCCAGATAATCCGCAAGCGTCAGCTCCCTCTCTTCCTGTTTTGCAAGCAGGTAGCAGGCCAGCAGCGCGACGCCCCAGGCACCGCCTTCACCGGCCGTTTCCATGACCGTAACAGGAGCGCCGACGGCCGCGGCCAATGCCCGCTGTCCGACTTCCTTCGTCTTGAAGAAGCCGCCATGCCCCATGATCCTGTCGATCTGCACGCCTTCCTCCTTCAGAATATCGAGTCCCATCTTGACGACACCGAGCGAGCCGTAAATATGTGCACGCATGAAATTGGCAAGCGTCATCCTGCTTTCCGGCATCCGGACAAAGAGCGGACGGCCTTCGTTGGCTCCGGCCACGCTTTCTCCCGCAAGGAAGCAGTAGGAAAGGAGCCCGCCGCAGTCGGCTTCTCCCTTGAGAGACTGCCGGTACAGCGCTTCATAAATCCTGCCGGGATCCGTATCGCCGCCCGTCAGCTCCGCATATTCACGGAACAGATTCACCCAGGCATTCAGATCCGTCGTGCCGTTGTTTCCGTGGCTCTGTGCGGCAAGCGAGCCGTCCGGTGCGTTGAATACATCGATCTCACGGTAATACCGGCTGAGTTCCTTTTCGAGGATGATCACGGCAAAGGTACTGGTTCCCGCCGACACGTTGCCCGTCCGCTGCGTTACGGTATTCGTTGCCATCATGCCGGTTCCGGCATCCCCTTCCGGCGGACACATCGGGATCCCCGCCTTCAGCGTTCCGGTCTCATCCAGAAGAGCTGCGCCTTCTTCGCTCAGGACACCGGCCGATTCGCCTGCCGGCAGAACTTTGGGCAGAACATCCCGCAGCTTCCAGGCATAACCCTCTTTTTCCGCAAGCTCATCAAACTGAACGACCATCTTTTCGTAGTAATCCTTCGTTTCCGGATCGATCGGGAACATGCCGGATGCGTCGTTGACACCCAGCACTTTTTCCCCGGTAAGACGCTCATGGATACATCCGGAAAGCGTCGTCAGAAAAGCGAGATCCTTCAGATGCTCTTCCCGGTCCAGCATGCACTGATACAGATGCGCGATCGACCAGCGAAGCGGAATATTAAAATCAAAAAGCTCCGTCAGCACGTCTGCCGCTTCCTGCGTATTGGTGTTCCGCCAGGTCTGGAACATGCTGATCTGTTTCCCGTTTTTATCAAAGGGCAGATAGCCGTGCATCATGGCGCTGATTCCGACGGCACCGAACGAAGCCGGCGTCACGCCGTACTGCTTTTCAATGTTTTCACGGAGCGAAGCATAGCAGGCTCTCAGCCCCGCAAAGGCTTCCTCCAGGCTGTAGGTCCAGATCCCGTCCACATAGGAATTCTCCCATCCGAAGCTTCCCGAAGCGAGCACATGCCCGGCCGGATCCGTCACCACAGCTTTAATATTCGTCGATCCAAGTTCGATACCGCAGACCGCACTTCCCTTTTCAATACATTCACGAGCCGTCATGTTTTTCCTCCTTCATAAAAGAACAGTTTCCGGTAACCTGCATTTTTTTCCGATATTGCACATGATCATGCAAAAAGCGGATCCTGCTGCCGCAGATCGATTTCGATCCTGTCTGCAGCATCCGGATCCACTCGTTTTCAGAACAGATCTTCATAGATCAGGTGATAAAGTACAACCGCGCTGTGTGCGGGAACGGTCATCCGCAGGATCCCGTACGGCACAGCGATCTGTTCCTCGCCGGAACAGGTTCCGGAGATATCAAAGACCTTCTGCAGAACCAGATCCTCTCTGTCACGGGGAAGCCCTCCCCGCCAGACCTGAACCTCCATATAGTAATCTTCGTTCCGGTTATTGATAAATACAAAGACCTGCTCCCGCTCATTGAAACGCGTATAGCCCAGCACATGCCGGTCCGTATATAAAATCAGGACCGAACCGGTGCGCAGCACAGGATAATTTCTGCGAAGCGCAATGGCTTCCCTGTGGAACTGCAGCAGATCCTTGTCTTCATGTCCCCACGGGTAGGCACGGCGGCTGTCCGGATCGGTGAAGCCGCAGAGCCCCGCCTCGTCTCCGTAATAGATCGTGGGCGCCCCCGGCCAGGTCATCTGGATCACAACGGCCAGACGCAGCACCGTCGGATCCACTCCTTCGGAAGCCGCTTCCGAACCAAGCTCGCTTACGCGCCCGACTTTGTGATTGGTACGCGTCAGAAAACGGGAATGATCGTGATTGTCCAGCTCGTTCATCGCCGTCA
This sequence comes from Eubacterium sp., assembly GCA_021442545.1. GTDB lineage: Bacteria > Bacillota > Clostridia > Lachnospirales > Lachnospiraceae > Bilifractor. The sequence continues at coordinate 3,340 of JABUSX010000432.1, forward strand.
TCAGAGACAGCATCGGAAAGGCCGTCATGTTGTCCACGATCGACCTCTCGAAAAGCTTCGCATCGCCGTATTTCTCTTCCGAAAAACAGTCGCTGTGCTTTTCCATGCCCGTCAGGAACCAGGTGACCGGCTCCATAAAGGCATCGTAATTCATAACGGTATCCCACTGCGTCCCGTCGAGCCAGCTGCGGGCGTTGCCGTAATGCTCGGCAAGAATCAGTGCATCCGGGTTGACCTTCCGCACATCCTCACGGAAGCGGCGCCAGAATTTATGGTTGTACCGCTGGGAATGCCCCAGGTCCGCGGCTACGTCCAGGCGCCATCCGTCGGCATTGTACGGCGGCGACACCCACTTCCTTCCGATCCGGAGGATCTCTTCCTCCAGCCTGTGGGAACCCTCATAGTTCAGCTTCGGAAGCGTCTTCTGATCCCACCAGCCGTTATAGGCATCGTTGTCCGGCCAGTGGCCTCTGACGGAAAACTCAAAATACTCGCAGAACGGGCTGTCTTCCGTGATATAGGCTCCCGGCGGATACCCCGGCTGGCCATGGTAGATATATTCCCGGTCCATCCATCTGTTGAAGGAACCGCAGTGATTGAACACGCCGTCCATGATCACACGCATGCCGCGGGCATGTGCCTCTTCGACAAGCCGGATGAACAGCTTGTTGGAAGCCTCCAGATTCTCTTTCCGGGTCACACGGCTGATATACCGTGTGGCATGCCGGTTCTGCTTATCCTCAGGATCCAGGAGTTCGCCCTCATCCAGAACGATGCGGCCGATATGCGGATCGATATAATCGTAATCCTGGGTATCATATTTATGATTGGACGGGGAAAGGAAGAGCGGATTGAAATACAGGACCTCGATGCCGAGATCCTGCAGGTAATCCAGTTTATCCAGAACGCCCTGCAGATCACCTCCGTGAAAGCAGCCGACATCCAGCCGCGGATCCGGAAGTTCATCCCAGGACTTCGCTTTTTTTACGTGTGAGCCCAGATACTGGTATTCATGTTCCAGCACGTCATTCGAATCGTCTCCGCTGCAGAAACGATCCGGGAAGATCTGATACATGACCGCACCCCAGGCCCATTCCGGCGTGTGAAAACCGGGAAGAATGCGGAACTGCGCCCATTCATCCGCCTCGGCGCGCACGCCGGTCTTGGTGAAGATGACGTGCTCTCCGCTTTTAAATAATTCAAACCAGTA
>JABUSX010000258.1 GCA_021442545.1 Eubacterium sp.
AGGATAACGGCTGCGATTTTTTTCTTCATTTTGTTTCTCCCTCATATAAATGCCGAAAGCTTCGGAAATGTACAGGCTGACGCATCCTGCGCGGCAGCCATTTTACTGTATCAGTTTACCACAGCAGGGGACGGATAAGGCGAATATTTTTCAGGAAAAGCAGATGGATTTCAGGATATTTTGCCCAGTTTTTATGCATTCGCTCCAACTGCTTTTTCTATTGAATTCTCCACAAAACTGTTCAGAGACATCTGAAGAGCTGCTGCAGTAATAACAGCCTTCCGGTGCAGTTCCGGCGATATGCGGACATTGAAACTTCCCTTATAAGCCACTTTCGGAACAATTCCTTCCGGTTCGCACATAGATTCGTATCCGGTCAGGAATACAAGTGAAGAAACATTCCCGGATTTTGAAAAAACATCCTGCCTCCGGCCTGAGCCGAAAGCAGGATGTTTTTTAATATATTCAGAATCACGGAACTTTCAGTCCCTCAACACAAGTTCTGTAATGCCGGGATTCTCTCCGGGCCGGACGCGGATCACCTTTCCGTTTCTGCCGTACCCGTACTCATCTTCGATCATATCCCGGATCCTTGTGCCGCCGCGGTAACCGTGGATCAGGCGGATCGTATACACGCTCCTGTCCGCACTTCGAAGAACGGCGTCGATCTTCTTTTTTGCTTCTTCTGTACGGAGACCATGCAGGTCTGCCGCAAGTGTTCCTGCTGAGGGCATTCTGTCACCTCATTTCAAATGTTGTCCCAACCGGGTTTTCGGCGTTTCTGTGTTTTTCCCGTTTCCGAAAGCCTTCGAGCCACCGGCAAACATCACCGGCATATCACAGATTCTGATCTTTCGAAAGAAAAGCTTTCAGGGCATCCAGCTTCTCTTCTGCCGTCTTCCGGCCGATCTGATACACCTTTTCCAGTTTTTCCGGATCGCGTTCCGTCGCACCGACCTGAAGCGGTTCAGGCGGATAGATGGCAAAGGCGGCGCCTTCCTGTGCGCGTCTCTGAACGTAGGCCGTCTGCTGGTTGTACATATCCGGGCGCGCTTCCATTGTCTGTATAAACTTCGGATATCTGAGAAGCGAGAGTTTCACCAGATTATATAATTCCATCTGACCCTTGATGAAACCTTTCGGCTGGGTAAGAATAACGACGTTCTTTTCAAATCCCTGTTTTTCCATAAAAGCCAGCGGTATGGAATCGCTTAAGCCGCCGTCCAGAAGCTTCTGATTTCCGATCTGAACCGGTCTTGAGACCATCGGCATGGACGCCGATGCGCGGATCCAGAGCATGCTGTCCTCTTTGCTGTTTCTTCTGCAGTTGTGATAGACCGGGAGTCCCGTTTCCAGATCCGTGCAGACCGCGTAGAAATCCATATCTCTTGCATTGCAGGTCTCGAAATCATAGGGATCCAGCTCGTACGGGATACGGCGGTAGCAAAAATCCACTCCGTAGAGATCTCCCGTCCGGATCAGAGAATACAGTCCGTTGTAATCTTTGCTCATACAATATTTCTTATTGTAACGAATCGTCCTGCCGATCTGATGCGACACAAAGCTGCAGCCGCTGATCGCACCGGCCGAAACACCGGCCAGGCCGTCAAAATCTATGCCCTGTTCCATAAAAACATCCAGCACACCCGCGGTAAACATGCCGCGCATGGCTCCGCCTTCCAAAACAAGTCCTGTTTTCATGTCTTCCCTCTTCTACAAATAAAGAACTGAAACTCCCCATACCGCAAACCGTTCTCACGGTCTTTCGGTATGGGAAGTCTCAGAAAATAATACAGTTGGCTGTCCTGTTCACAGAACGCGCAATTCAGTACTCTCAGAAACATTTCTGCCGGTTCTGAAAACGGCTTTGTCTGCTCTTATCCGAACAGCACCTGGTTCAGAACGCCTTCAAGGTATTCCTGGCGTCCGGAAGCCGGATTCTGCGGAGCCTTCATGGCGCAGGCCAGGTCAGACAGCTCTTTCAGAGTAGCCTTGCCGTCGCGGATCTTCTGTCCGAGTTCGCCGTTGAAGCTGGCATATTTCTGTGCCTTGAATTCGTCGATCCGTCCGTCCTCGATCAGCTTGACAGCTTTGGTCAGGCCGAGTGCAAAGGCGTCCATGCCGAGGATGAAGGCGTAGACCATGTCTTCGCGGGTATTGCTCGGACGGCGGTTCTTGGAGTCGAAGTTCAGTCCGCCGTGTGTGAAGCCGCCGGCCTTCAGTACTTCGTACATGGCCAGTGTCGTGGTGTAAACATCGAACGGGAATTCGTCCGTATCCCAGCCGAGGAGGGTATCGCCCTGGTTTGCATCCACGCTGCCAAACATGCCGTTTGCCGCACAGACACGAAGTTCATGCTCGAAGGTATGGCCGGCAAGTGTGGCATGGTTCGCTTCAATGTTCATGCGGAAATCGCTGTCCAGACCATACTGGCGCAGGAAACCGATCGCCGTTGCCGCGTCAAAATCATACTGATGTTTCATCGGCTCCTTCGGCTTGGGCTCGATCAGGAAGTCGCCCTTGAGTCCGATGCTGCGGCCGTAATCGCGGGCCATGCGCATCAGGGTGGCAATATTCTCCTGTTCAAATTTCAGATCCGTATTCAGAAGGGTCTCGTAGCCTTCACGGCCGCCCCAGAATACATAATCTTCACCGCCGAGTTTAACGGTGATATCCAGAGCTTTTTTGATCTGGGCTGCTGCGAAGCAGTAAACGTCTACGGAATTGGTGCTTCCTGCGCCGTTCATGTAACGCGGGTTGCTGAACATATTCGCTGTTCCCCAGAGGCAGCGGATATCGGTTCCGTTCATTTTCTCCAGGATATAATCGGAGATCTCGTCCAGGCGGGCATTCGTTTCGTTGATGTCTGCCGCTTCCGGAACCAGGTCCACATCATGGAAGCAGAAGAACTTGATGCCCAGCTTCTTCATGAATTCAAAGCCTGCGTCGACCTTTGCCTTTGCATGTGCGATCGTTCCTGCTTCGGCTCCCCAGGTCTTATCGGCTGTTCCGACACCAAACATGTCGGTTCCGTTTGCGCCAAGGCTGTGCCACCAGGCCATGGCGAAGCGGAGATGATCTTTCATCGGTTTACCCAGAATTTCCTTATCCGCGTCGTAAAAACGGAAGGCAAACGGATTTTTGGTATCTGCTCCTTCGTACTTTACCTGCTGAATAAAATCAAAATACTCGCCCATGCTGCTCCTTTCTTTTTCTGAATCTGAATTTCTTAACTTCGTCTGAATCGTTTCCTGTTTCCGTTTATCCGGAATTTTTCATCCGGTTTTACTTCTGTCCGGCTTCGCTTTCGTCCGGCTTTATTTCCGTCCGGTTTCTTTTCTGTCCGGCTTTGTTTTGTCCGGCTTTGCTTCTCTCCGGTTTCGCTTCCGTCCGTCTGCACTTCTTTCCGGCTCAGATTCTGTCCGGCTTCGCTTCTGTCCGGTCCTGTACGTCAGCAGATCTGATCCGCCAGATCCGTATTGTACATGTAGTTTTTGATATAATCCCGTGTCCTGAGATAAACCTTTTCTCTGGCGTATTCCACGTCGCCCGAACGTTCACGCAATGCCTGTTCATAGCACTGCCGTACTTCCGTTCCGACGTTGATCTTCGTGATGCCGGCCTTGATCGCCTCAAGAACGCTTTCATGACGGATGCCGCTGCCGCCGTGCAGAACAAGCGGAATGCCGCAGACTTTATAAAGATCTGCCACATGATCCACGTCGATCCGGGCTTCCGGTTTTTTCTGATCACGGACAGCATCTGCGACCGCTCCGTGAATATTTCCCACGGCCACAGAGAGCCAGTTGCAGGAACTTTCCTTTACGAATTTTTCCGCCTCATCCAGTTTTGTGAACCCCATGTGTGATGCAAAAATCTCTTCATACGGGGGCATCTCCTTGTTTTCATGTCCCATGACTGCGCCCAGCTCCGCTTCGATCGGAATGTCTGCCTCATGTGCCATGGCCGCCGCTTCTGCCGTAGTCCGGATGTTTTCATCCAGAGAAAGGCGTGATCCGTCGATCATGACGGACTGGAATCCCGCCTTGATCGCACGGGAGATCAGGTCCATGTAGTCAACTTCCTTATAATCTTCATCAATGACCGGTATATGATCCAGATGCAGGAAGGTATGTCCTTCACTCTTATATTTGTGGAATTCTTCCGCGATCCGCTCCGGGCTCTGAGAATAAAATTTTTCCCATTCGACACGTGCCACTTCGATCAAAGCCACGCTGTTTTCGTCTTTGATGGCCTCTGCGATAGGCTTTACCATCTCCACATACGGACAGTTAAATGCGGGAATGCCTTTTCCGAGTTCCCGTGCCTTCAGCATTACTGCCTGCGTTTTCATAGCCATAATATTCCATGCCTCCTCTTATTTTCTGCAGCTGCTTTTTCTGCCGGAGTATCTGCGTCCCGGCAAATATGTTCTTCAGCTTTGTACTTAACGTTCCGGTTCCGTTTCCGGTGTTCCAATTCTGTTTCCGGCGTTCCGGTTCTTCTTTCAG
>JABUSX010000213.1 GCA_021442545.1 Eubacterium sp.
TAAGAAGCCTCGAATGCGTTTTTTATATGCGTGATCGAATCACCCTCGATCCCGATCACGTCAAAACGGCAGGGAGTTTCTTCCGGAATCTTCCATCGGCAAAGATACCATAGTGCCGTGCCGGTGATACGCCTTTGTTTTCTTATTCCGACGGCTTCGAGCGGGTTTCCTGAATATTCGTTTTTCCTGTATTTCACTTCAACAAAAACAAGACATGGAGGATCCGCTCCGGGATCTCTGGCAATCAGATCGATCTCTCCATACCTGCCGCGGAAATTCCTGTGCAGAATCTCATAGCCCTTTTGAGCCAGGTAATCCGCAGCCCGTTCTTCATGTCCGCTTCCCGTCTTTCGATTATTCATATGTATCTCCCGGTTTAAAATATACGGAAAATAAATCTGTCTGCAAAAAGGAATCTGCCGAAAAAAGTGCATAAGAAAAACACTTCATTTTCGAATGCATTTCATGGTATATGAAGCTTATCGGAATATTTTTCAGAACAGAAGTCCGGAAAGGTACACGCTGGCCGCAGCTGCCAGGGCAACGACAATCAACGGCATACGGAAAAATGCCAGCACAAGAGAAATGACCGTGCCGATCACGGCAGCAGTCCGGTTCTGACATACATAAAAAATTGCCGGAAATGTCATAGAAGCCAGAACGGCATAAGGAATGTAATACAGAAAGCTTTTCATAAAACGGGAACGGATCGGCTTTTGTATAAGCGTCAGAGGAAGCATGCGGATCAGATATGTCACACCCGCCATGACCAGAATATAGATCCAGATATTCATTCTTCACCTCCCCGCAGCTTGTTTTCCGCCTCATCTTTCCCCTCGTCATCAACAGGAAAAAGAATCGCAGCAGCACAGGAAGCAATAACCGCACAGAGAATCACGGAAAAACCACTTGTGATCTGCGGCACACAATAAAAGAAAAAGCAGCTTAATGCCACGGCTGCAGCGATCACAAACAACACATTCAGATGATCACGCGCCGCAGGAATAATAATGGCAATAAACATTCCGTACAGCATAATACCAAGCGCTTCCGACACATTGGCAGGCAGCAGCTGGCCGGCAGCTGCCCCGAGACAGGTTCCTGCCACCCATCCGGCTGTTGCAATCAGAATCATACCGTACATATAGGCAGGATACAGCCTGCCTTCCACGGCAGAACTGACAGCAAATATTTCATCCGTTATTCCATAGGAAACAAGCAGACGGTGAGGTGTTGTAAAAGAGGGTGCCAGTTTTTGTGAAAGGCTCATGCTCATCAGTGCATAGCGCAGATTGATGATGAGCTGTGACAATGCCATTTCCGCAAGGGTTCCATGTGCCGCAATAATTCCGATCCCGGCTGCTTCTCCCGCTGACGTCAGATTTGTCAGAGAAAGCATGGTTGCCTGAAAAACATTCATTCCGGCCTTGGTTGCCAGAATCCCGACCCCGAAAGAAACCGAAAGATAACCAAGTGCGATCGGCACCCCGCTCCATATTCCCTTTTTAAAATGTTCTTTGTTTGTCATGATTTCTGATGTGGATATGATGCAAAGACATATTAAGAAAACAGAGAAAAAAAATGAAGCAGGCGACGGGAATCGAACCCGCATATCCAGCTTGGGAAGCTGGTGTTCTGCCACTGAACTACGCCTGCAAAACATGCGGTCCTTCGCTGCGAACCGCTGTGGATTATTATATTAGACCGGGTTGCAAATTGCAAGACCAAAAGAAGATCAGAGAGGACGCGGTTTCTGCTCCCCGGCTGCCGCAATGTGTTCGACTGTTGAACATGATTTCCCATCGGCTTTTCTGAATATTCACAGCATAAAAAAATCCGGGAAAACAATAACCTGTTTTCCCGGGTCTTTTCGTTCTCATGATGAAAAATCTGTTACTTTGCGAAATCTGTTACGCGGCTCTCCCGAATCACATTGACCTTGATCTGTCCCGGATACTGAAGAGATTCCTCGATTCGTTTAGCAATATCCCGCGCCAGAAGCACCATATCGGCATCCGAAATTTTCTCCGGAATAACCATGACACGAACTTCTCTTCCGGCCTGGATAGCAAAGGACGTTTCGACTCCGCTGAAGGAATTCGTGATTTCCTCAAGATCCTTCAGACGATTTGTATACGCCTCCAGTGTTTCTCTGCGGGCACCCGGTCTTGCTGCGGAAATAGCATCCGCAGCCTGCACGATGCAGGCAATCAACGTCTGTGCTTCCACATCACCATGATGTGATTCGACAGAGTTTACAACCACAGCCGGCTCTTTGAACTTACGGCAGAGATCTGCACCGATCTGGATATGTGAGCCTTCCACTTCATGGTCAATCGACTTACCGATATCATGCAGCAGACCTGCTCTCTTTGCCATCCGAATGTCAAGTCCGATCTCTCCGGCCAGCATACCGCAGAGTTCCGCAACTTCAATGGAATGTTTCAGGGCATTCTGTCCGTAACTCGTACGGTACAGCATACGTCCGAGAAGCTTCACCAGTTCCGGATGAATACCATGAACACCAATTTCAATAAGAGCCGATTCTCCGGCCTCTTTCATCTTGGTTTCCACTTCCTTGCGGGCCTTTGCTACTGTCTCCTCGATTCTCGCAGGATGAATACGTCCATCCACGATCAGCTTTTCCAATGCAATGCGGGCCACTTCACGGCGTATCGGATCAAAAGAAGAAATGACGACCGCTTCAGGTGTATCATCGATGATCAGATCCACACCTGTTACCTGCTCAAGCGCGCGAATGTTGCGGCCTTCCCGACCGATGATCCGACCTTTCATATCATCGCTCGGCAGTTCCACAACCGAAATCGTTGCCTCACCGACATAATCGACTGCACATTTCTGGATCGCCGTCACGACATATTCCTTTGCCTTTTTGTCGGATTCATCCTTCGCATGCTGCTCATACTCTTTATACATGCGAGCCACATCGATCTTGATTTCGTCTTCAACCGATTTCAGCAGAAACTCCTTCGCCTCTTCACTCGTCATACCGGAAACCCGTTCCAGCTCCTGTACACGCTGGCCAAGCAGTTCCTCTGCCTTTTTTTCCCTTTTCTTAATCTCGTTCTCTTTTGCTGTCAGACTGTTCTCGCGTTTTTCAAGAGCTTCTGCCTTTTTATCCACTGATTCCTCTTTGGATAAAACCCGTCTCTCATACTTCTGCAGTTCAGCACGTCTTTCACGGTGTTCCTTATCATGTTCGTTTTTCAGCCTCAGATTCTCTTCTTTAGCCTCAAGCATGGCCTCCCGCTTTTTTGACTCAGCCGTTTTGATCGCTTCATCAATAATGCTTCTTGCTTTCTCTTCCGCCGTTCCGACTCTTTCGGCATCCTGCTCGATTTTCTTTGAAACGGCATATTTTCCGGCAACAGGAACTGCAATAAGCAACGTAACAACCACAGCAATGATCACTATCAGCACTTGCATTAAGATAGGATTCATCACAGTTGTATACCTCCCTATTCAGTTGTCAGAGTACATAATTACACAACGAACATTTTATACAAAACTGATAAGACTGTCAAGACACTTACTCTTCGTTCTCCTGCAATTCCTGATATCGATCAAGCTGTTTCAGAATCTGCGAAATTGAAAAGCCTCTCCGTTCACAGTAGGCGGCAGCACGCCTTTTTTCCTTTTCATCCGGAATATGCGGCACTCCGAGTTTTCTCTTCAGAAGTTCGAAAAGCACTTCCTCTTCCCGGTCTTCTGATGCTTCGAAAGTCTCTTCTATGTACTCTTCCGGTACACCTTTATTCAGAAGCTCTCTGCGGATCAGAAAGCGGCTTTTTTTTGACTCCATACTGTGAAGATAGACTTCCGCATAAGCTTTGTCATTCAGATAGCCGAACGAGGACGTATATCTTACGGCTTCTTCCACAGCCTCTTCTGAATATCCTTTTTCCGAGAGTCTGCATCGAAGCTCTTTTTCCGTACGCTGGCGATACAGAAGCAGATTCATTGCACTTGCGGCAGCTCTTTGTTTTTCCTTTTTGCCGGACGCCTCTCCTGCTCCGGCCAGTACTTCTTTTTCTGCTTTTTCTTTATCACATTCTTCGGTGTTTTGTATTCTTTCCTCAGAGTACATGACGACTTTTCCTGTTTTATCCGCAGGCCTGCCCTTCCCGTAAGATCAGCAGGCCCGGCGTTCTCTGCTTAATTCTCTGTTTCCGGTCTTTCTCCGGAAGAAACCGCTGCTCTGGGAGTAAATCCGTAAAGCTCGCGGATCTGGTTTTCAATCGTAAAAAGAACATCCGGATGCTCGAGAAGATAGGTCTTTGCATTTTCACGGCCCTGACCGATCTTTTCATCATTATATGCATACCATGCACCGCTTTTGGAAATAATATTATTGGCCGCTGCCAGATCCAGAATGTCGCCTTCTGCAGAAATTCCTTTTCCGAACATAATGTCAAAGCGTGCCTCCCGGAACAGCGGAGACACCTTATTTTTCACGATATTGACCTGGCG
>JABUSX010000330.1 GCA_021442545.1 Eubacterium sp.
GGCGGTCTCGACCATGTGCTTGCAAGCGGCCAGGATATGAACATCCTCGTTGTGGATACCGAAGTGTACTCCAATACCGGCGGACAGTCCTCCAAGGCTACACCGACCGGCGCTGTTGCACAGTTTGCCGCAGGCGGCAAGGAAGTCAAGAAGAAAGATCTTGCTTCCATTGCTATGAGTTATGGTTATGTGTACGTAGCACAGATCGCGATCGGCGGCGACTTCAACCAGGCCGTGAAGGCGATCTCGGAAGCCGAAGCATATCCGGGTCCGTCCCTGATCATTGCCTACGCTCCCTGCATCAACCATGGAATCAAGAAGGGCATGGGCAAATCCATCGAAGAGGAAGCACTTGCGGTCAAGGCCGGTTACTGGCATCTGTTCCGCTTCAATCCGGCAAACAAAGGCACGGATAAACCGGTCTTCACGCTGGATTCCAAGGCTCCGACGGATTCCTACCTCGAATTCCTCGACGGCGAAGTCCGTTACAATTCGCTGAAGCGTTCCAATCCGGAAAAAGCCGAAAGACTTCAGGCCAAATCCGAGAAGGAAGCAGCTGAGCGCTATGCCTACCTTAAAAAGCTCATCGGACTTTACGCTCCTGATGAAGAAGCATAATGATCCGCAGCAAAGCGGGCAGCGGGCCGTAAAGAACGCTGCCTGACGGATCAGGAAAGAACCTTACGGGGCCGGCTTTGCCGGCCCTGTTCCGTTTTCTTGCCCCGCTCTATTCGGTATGGTATACTCTTACAGATAAAAAAAGGAGCAGGATTCTATGACAATAAGTACAAGCTTTATGAAAAAACGCATTGAAAAATTTGATGCCCTGTTTGTTCTTTTTTCTGCTTTTGCACAGACCCCCTTTATCGAGTGCGATGATGATACCTTTGACGATCAGGTCTATGCCTTCAAGACAGAAGAAATGGCAAAGGCTTTTGCCGATTCCTATTCGGGAAGAAAGATCGGGCTTAAAGTTATCCGCATTGAAAAAAAGGGATTTCAGGCCTTTTTTGAAAGTCTGTATAAATACGGCGCAACAACGGTCATGCTGCAGGAAGAAGGGCTTCCGGTAAGGGTACAGCTCGGAGAGATCGTTGAAAAACCGGATCTGAAAGCTTTGCAGGAGGATAAAGTTCCGCAGGCCAATCCGGCTTTGCAGCTGACAGCCATTTATTATATGCAGGAGCTGCGCCGCCCGATCGAAAGGGACAAGGAAGAAAAACAGGAGCTTCATGAACTGGAAGAAGAAATGGTGCACAACCTGTTTGCTTCCCGCTTCATCGTGGTCTTTGATGTCAGTGAGGTCAAGGGAACCTGGAATCCGAGGGATAATAAGGCGCCTGCGAAACAGCAGATGCTGAAACTTAAGAACGATAAATTTGTCCTTCCGGTTTTCACGGAGCTGGATGAATTCCGGAAATATGCGGCACGTTTTGTCAAACCGCAGTCGAAGGTGCGCCTTGTTCCGGTTCCCTTCGATAAGCTGCGCGGCTTTCTTCCGGGACCTGCATCGGGATTTGTTGTGAATCCGATGGGCTTTAATATGGTGTTGATGAAGGAACGGATCGAATGGCTGAGCAAGGTCTACGGTACTCCGGCGGGAGAGGAAGAATCATGACAGACGCATATGAAGTGATACTTGAAGAATACATCGAAGACGTACAGGCGAAGGGTACACTTCTGAGGCATAAAAAGAGCGGCGCAAGGGTCGCTCTTTTATCCAATGACGATACGAATAAAGTCTTCAGCATTGCCTTCCGTACGCCGCCATGGAATTCCAAGGGAACAGCACATATTGTGGAGCATACCGTGCTTTGCGGTTCCCGGAAATATCCGCTGAAAGATCCCTTTGTGGAACTGGCGAAGGGTTCCATGAATACCTTCCTGAATGCCATGACCTATCCGGATAAGACCATGTATCCGATCGGAAGCTGCAATGATGCGGATTTCCGGAATCTGATGGATGTCTACCTGGATGCCGTGTTTTATCCGAATATTTATAAAGAGGAAAAGATCTTCAAACAGGAGGGATGGCATTATCATCTTGAAAATGCAGGGGATCCGATTGTATACAACGGGGTTGTATACAACGAAATGAAAGGCGCCTTTTCGACCCCGGAGGATGTTCTGCAGCGAAACGTTTTCAATTCTCTGTTTCCCGATACGCCCTACGGAGCCGAGTCCGGCGGAGATCCGGGTGTGATACCGGATCTGAGCTATGAAGAATTTCTGGATTTCCACAGACGGTATTACCATCCGTCAAACAGTTTTATCTACCTCTACGGTAATCTGGATATGAAGGAACGCCTGGATTATCTGGACAGGGAATATCTCAGTGCCTTTGACAAGATCACGGTTGAATCGGAGATTCCGTACCAGAAGCCGTTTGCGGAAACGGCGGAATGCCGGCTGACGTATCCGATCCTGAACGAAGAAAGTGAGAAAGAAAAAACGTTTCTTTCCTGGAGCGTGGTCGTCGGGGATATACTGGATGTCACGAAAAGCATTGCATTCAGTATTCTGGAGTACGTTCTCCTGAGCTCTCCCGGTGCGCCGGTCAAACAGGCTCTGCTGGATGCGGGTATAGGAAAGGATATCGAGGGATCCTACGAGGACGGGATCCTGCAGCCGTTCTTTTCTATTGTGGCGAAGCAGGCTGAGGAAACGGACAGGGACCGGTTTCTGCAGGTCATCAGGGAAACGCTGGCAAAGCTTTCGGAAGAGGGACTTGATCCGCTTGCTCTGGCATCCGGGATCAACTATCTGGAATTCCGTTTCCGGGAAGCCGATTATGCGTCCTATCCGAAGGGGCTGATCTACGGGATCGATATGTTTGACAGCTGGCTTTATGACGAAAAAGATCCCTTCCGGTATCTGCGTACCCTGCCTGTTTTTGAAAAACTGAAGAAAGCTGCAGAAGAGGGATATTTTGAAGCCCTGATCCGGGATTATCTTCTGGACAACCCGCACGGGTCGGTTGTGGTTCTTGCACCGGAGAAGGGGCTTTCCGCCCGGAAGGAAGAGGAGACAGCAGCCCGTCTGGCAGCATACAAAGAAGGCCTTACGGAAGAAGAACTTGTCCGGCTCGTGTCGGATACGAAGGCGCTTCAGGCGTACCAGGAAGAAGAGGATCCGCCGGAGGCACAGACCTGCATTCCGCTGCTTTCGCGTTCGGATATTTCTCCGGATATACCCGTAAAGCTTTCCAATGAGGAATTTGAAACAGAGGGGATCCGGGGCGTAAGACATATATATCAGACGAACGGGATCGGTTACCTGACGATCCTCTTCGATACCACGAAGGTTCCGAAAGAGAAACTGCTCTATCTGGGGCTGCTTCAGACAGTCCTCGGACATGTCAGTACGGAGCAGTACAGTTACGGTGAACTCTTCCACCAGATCAATGCATATTCCGGAGGAATCAGCTTCCGCCTTTCTTCCTATCCGAAAAACAGGGGAGAAGAGGGCGATGTCGGATATCAGATGCTGGGCATCCGCGCCAAGTATCTTTATTCCCAGCAGGCCTTCGTTTTCCGGATGATCAAAGAGATTCTCTTCACTTCGAAGATCGAAGATCAGAAGCGCCTCCGCGAGCTGCTTAACGTGACGATCATCACCCTGGAACAGGGCATGCAGTCTTCCGGACATCTGGCGGCGGCCACGCGTGCCATGGCCAGAACCAGTGAACTTTCGGCCTGGGCAGACCGGACAGGCGGAATCAGTGCGTACCGCGCTTTTCGTGAGATCAGCCGTGCGTTTGATGAAGATCCCGAAACATTGTTTGCGGAGCTGCGTGAAGTCATGAAGCTGGTCTTCCGTCCTGAAAATATGCTGGTCAGCATGACAGCAGAAGAGGAAGGATTTACCGGGCTTGAAGATGAGATCCGTGCATTAAAGCAGATTCTGGAGGAAAAGAAAACAGAGATCGATCCGTCTTCTGTCAGACTGCCCGAAGAGAGCCTTCTTCTCCCGCCGGTCACAGAAGGTTTCAAAACATCGGGGCAGATCCAGTTTGTTGCCGTGGCCGGTAATTTCCGCAGGGCAGGCCTTCCGTATACCGGACGTCTCCGTGTCCTCCGCACCTTGCTCAGTTATGATTATCTCTGGATGAATGTACGTGTCCTCGGCGGAGCATACGGCTGCATGACCTTTATGAAACGGTCAGGAGACGTATACCTGGTTTCCTATCGGGATCCGCATCTCGCCGAAACGCTGGAAATCTACCGGAAAATACCGGAATATCTGGAAAAGATCGAACTCGATGACCGCACGATAACGAAATATGTGATCGGTGCGATCAGTGAAATGGATCATCCGATGAATGCTTCCGCAAAGGGCGATTATTCTCTGCTTGCCTTTATGACCGGGCTGACCGATGAAATCTTTCAAAAGGAAAGAGAGGAGATCCTTTCTGTGGATGAGGAAGGAATCCGTTCGCTGGCGGGGCATATGCGTACCGCGACGGAAGGTGGTTTCCTCTGTGT
>JABUSX010000385.1 GCA_021442545.1 Eubacterium sp.
GACCGGAACGAGGAGATCGGAACAGGAAGGCCGGAACAGGAAGACGGAACGGGAAGACCGGGACAGAAGGATTGCGGAGGGAAGACCGGAACGAAAAGTTCGAAACGTGAAAAAAGGATGAGCAGTTCTGAGGCAGATGTAAACAGCAGAAATAAGGAAATTCCGGACAGGGTCTGTGCCTGGTTTGCTGAAAACAAAAGGGATCTTCCGTGGAGGAGAACGAAGGATCCTTATCGGATCTGGGTCTCGGAGATCATGCTGCAGCAGACACGAGTCGAGGCGGTCCGCCCATATTACGAAAGGTTTATTGAGGCTCTGCCGGACTGCAGAGCACTTGCCCGCTGCAGGGAAGATCGACTTCTGAAACTGTGGGAGGGACTCGGTTATTACAGCAGAGTGCGCAATATGCAGAAGGCGGCCCGCTGTGTGACGGAGGATCATGACGGTGTTTTCCCATCCACCAGAGACGGTCTGTTGTCTCTTCCGGGGATCGGACCCTATACGGCCGGTGCGGTTGCTTCGATCGCATTTCAGGAAAAAACACCGGCAGTCGACGGAAACGTACTGCGTATTCTCGCCAGATTGAATGCGGATGACAGAGATGTTCGCCTTCCTGCCGTGCGTCGTGACGCCGAAAAACAGCTGGAGGAAATTCTTGCAGACTGCCGGGAACCCGGTAATTTCAATCAGGGTCTGATGGATCTGGGGGCTTCCGTCTGTGTTCCGAATACAAAGCCGCTTTGTGAAAAGTGTCCGCTTGCAGATCTTTGCCGTGCCCACGAGAAGGGCTGTGAACAATCTCTTCCGTTCAGAAGCAAGGCAAAGGAGAGGCGGATCGAAGAAATGACGGTTCTGCTGATACGGGACGGAGAAAAGGTTGCTCTTGCAAAGAGGCCGGACAAAGGACTTCTTGCAGGAATGTATGAGTTTCCGAATTTTCCGGGAACCGGCTCCAGGGAGGATGCACTTGCTTTTGTCAGGAAGCAGGGGCTGGAACCGCTTCATATTGCAGAACTGCCGCCGGCCCGGCATCTGTTTTCCCATGTGGAATGGAGGATGAGCGGATATGAAATACGGGTCGCATCATTTCCTGAAATAAAGGAGGGTGCATGGATGCTGATCCTGCCTGTTGAAATAGAAAAGAATCGTCCTGTTCCATCTGCATTTCGTGTATATGCAGATATACTGAAACTGCATCTTGGTGCTGAAACGGAGAAAGAGAGACCATGAAAAAACTGTACAGAATTGCAGCAGCCGTCTGCGCTGCCCTGCTGTCGTTATCAGCTGTACCTGTGTCTGCCATAGAGACAGGTGTTTCGGATCGTTATGCAGAAACGGTTTCTGTACGTGACGCGGAGCGGATTTCCGATATAAAAATAAAACTGTCCGCAGATAAAACAGAACTGTCTTCGGAAAATTCAGGATATTCCGCCTATTATCCTGAAAAGGAACATCCGGATATAGATTATGCCGACATGAAATATGTCGGTGTGGATACGGCGAAAACAGAGAAGCTTCTGAAGGAGATCGAGGATACAGAATCAGGAGCGATCAAAGTCGATGACCCTGCGGCACGAATCGAAGAGCTTTTTGCAGAAGTTAATGAAGAACTGAAGGTGCAGTCTACGCAGTCCTCTCTGGGAACGATTCTTCATTATCAGGATGTTACGGATCAGGAAAGCGCAGAAAACGTTGTTCGGGACAATCAGCTCCTGTCGGAGCTGTATGACAAATACAATCTGACGGCCAGAAAAGTGCTGACAGGTTCCTTTAAAGATTCGTTCAGCAAGACTTATTCCGAAGAAGAAAAAGAGAATTTTCTGAGTTATGAAAATCTGACAGATCAGGAACGGGAACTGAATAAACGGGAACTTGAACTGATCAATGAATATGAACGCCTTGCAGAAGAAGAGTATACGTTCGACTATAAAGGCAGAACCTGGAATGTGGATATGCTCATGGAGGACGAGGATCTTTCCTACGGAGAGACCCGGGACATTTATACCGGCATTGTGAAAGCTGAAAATGCCGCTGTCGTGCCCGTTTTTCAGGAACTGGTCAAGGTACGGAAGCAGCTGGCGGAGCTGAAGGGCTATGACACCTATACCGATTATGTGTATGAAGAATTATACGGACGTGATTTTACCGGAAAGGATATTGCGGAGCTTCGGGAAACCGTTATTAAGGAAATTATGCCGCTGTATTATGATCTGCAGTATTACCTGGATGAATGCGGTTATGATACTTATGAGACGGAGGCTGTTTCCGGAAAGGAAATCGTTGAAACCGTCAGCTCTTATATCAGCAATGTCAGCCCCGAGCTGCAGGAGAGCCTGGATTATCTGCAGGAGCACGACCTGTACTGCATGGAAAACAAGGAAAATATGGCCAATATTGGCTTTACGGTGGCATTGAAGCAGTACGGAACGGCATATGTTTTTCTGAAAACCAAAGAAGCATTTTATGATTATGAGAGCTTTATTCATGAGTTCGGACATTACAACGTATTTCACCGAACTTATTTTGAAGATGAAGATCCTGATCTGCTGAGAGTGGATCTTTGCGAGATCCATTCTCAGGGCATGGAAGTGCTTTTTGCGGACAATATGGAAGAAATTCTGCCGGATCGGGCAGAATGGATGGAAGCATATATTGTTCAGAGCCTTCTGTACTGTGTGATTACAGCTTTTGAATATGATGAATTTCAGCAGGAAGTTTATGCCCGCGGGGATATGACGGCAGATGAACTGAATGCTCTGGCATATGAGATCAACCAGAAATACCTTGGAGAGAGCTTTGGGGATAAAGGGAAAAACTATGACTGGGTTATGATCGATCATACTTTCACACAGCCCCTGTATTACATAGGATACGGGACAGCAGGTCTGTCATCACTGAACATCTGGTCTTTATCAAAGGAGGACTACGAGTCAGCTGTTGATAAATATCTGAATCTGACTGCGCTCGGCTCGGTAAAACCCTATAAAGAGACACTGTCAGAGGCCGGGCTTCCGGATATGCTGAATCCGAAGGACATTAAATCCGTTGCAGATGCACTGGAAGACTGGATCGTGAAGACCGGGAAAAAGTCCGTTTCAGAATCTGCCGGAGAAAATGAAATGTTTGCGTCGGCAATTCTTCCTTATATTGAGAACAGTGATTTGTTTTCCAGTATTTCGGAATCCGATCTTGCAGATGTGCTTCATGGTTTTATGATGGGATTCGTGTGGGTAAGGCGGATATTAAAGTTTCTGCCCATCCTTGCAAATCTGTTTACGATAATCAGAGTCGTGTCTGTTTTGAGCTGGGCGTCCAGGCTCGTGGTTCTGATCGTGGCACTGATTGCCCACTTCAGAAAAAAGAAAAAATTTAAGGATGGGGAATATTTTTCCGGCGGCGGACCAGGCAGCGGAAGCGGCTTCGACGGAAAAAATAATGCCGGAGGCGGTGCGGATCAAGGCTGAATCCGGAAAAATGCTTCGGTCAGAGACCGGAACAGCGGGATCGGAAACATGAAGGAAAGCGGCCGGAGCGAATATCCGGAAAAGGGTCCCCGGATTTGTGAGTGCACAGGGCAGGAGAAGATCCGGCCGGACAGAAGGGTGGAAATGCGTATGCGTGCAGGTCTTGGATATGATGTACACCGTCTTGTGGAGGGGCGTCCTCTGATTCTCTGCGGCGTCAGGATCCCTTATGAGAAAGGGCTTCTCGGGCATTCGGATGCGGATGTGGCGGTTCATGCGATGATGGACGCTCTCCTCGGCGCGGCGGGGCTCGACGATATCGGCACGTATTTTCCGGACGATGATCCGAAGTGGAAGGGGGCATCCAGCATGGATCTTCTCCGAAGGGTGGCAGATCTGCTGAAGGAGGCGCACTTCATCATAGAAAACATCGATTGCACGATTATCGCAGAACGTCCGAAGCTGAAAGACTACAAGGCACAGATGAGGAAAAACATTGCGGAGGTGCTGCGGCTTTCGGCAGACAGAGTCTCCGTAAAAGCGACGACGGAAGAAGGACTCGGCTTTACGGGATCGGGTGAAGGGATCGCGGCACAGGCGATCTGTTCGCTCTCAACTTCGGCATAGCCGAATACATAAAAATGGGGTACAATGCATGAGAATGTTTCTGTGCGAAACAAAAGAACAAAAAGCATTTCGGTTCGTTCATAGAATAAGAGTTAAGAAAGATACGATGAGCAGATGAAGTTCATGTCAAACGAAAAGCAGGAGTGAGAATTTATGATCGTTTACAACACACTGACAAGGAAAAAAGAGGAATTTGTCCCGATCGAGGAAGGCAAGGTGCGGATGTATGTCTGCGGACCGACTGTTTATAATCTCATTCACATCGGGAATGCCCGGCCGATGATCATTTTCGATACGGTACGCAGATATTTCAC
>JABUSX010000457.1 GCA_021442545.1 Eubacterium sp.
AAAGGCGCCGTCAATAACGGCATTAAGGATCAGATCATGGCTCTTCGCTGGATAAATGAAAATATTGAAGGATTCGGCGGAGACAAAAACAATGTGACGATCTTCGGCGAATCAGCCGGAAGCATCTCGGCGGCACTCCTTCCGATCATTGATGATGCAAAAGGCCTTTTCCAGAAGTCGATCCCGCAGAGCGGATGCACAGGCCAGTGCCTTCCGAACGGAAGCGGAAAAGAGCCTGCGAAGGTCATGTGCGAACTGTTCAATGCAAAGAACATGGACGATCTGCAGGCGGTTGATATCAAAGATATCCTCAGCCAGACAGGAGAACTTGCAGGCCTTTATGCACCGTCCTGCGACGGAGAATTGATTCCGCTGGATACCTACCAGGCATACCGGGAGGGAAAAGCTTCCCACGTCAAGATCATGACAGGGTATCTTGCCGACGAATGCCGGTTCTTCCTCTCGTTTTTCCCGCCGGAGGCAAAGGACAGCGAAGAGGCTGTCAACAAGGCGTTCCTGCCGTGGATGCAGAAATGCCGCAAACTGGTCGAAGAAAGGATGACGGACGAAGAGAAGAAGATCGCAGAAGAATTCATCACAGGCGGAAACCGCTGCGAGGCACTGAACATCGAAAAACTGATGACAGAGCTCTGCTTCGGAATCGGAACCAGAAACCTGGCAGATACGTTCTCGAAACAGAATGATACATACCTTTATTACTTTGCGTACCCGACCTTCGGAGAGCCGGACGCAGCAAGACATGCAGCGGAAAATCCCGTGGTCTTCATGAAGGACTATCCGCATATCTTCAGAAACGAAAACTATGCCGATCTTCAGAAGCATGTCGGCGAAGTCTGGACGAGCTTTGCGAAAACAGGCGTTCCCACGGTCGACGGCGTTCCGGTCAGGAAGTATAACGAGCAGGATCAGACCTGCATCGTATTTGATGCGGACGGAAAGACGTTTGTGCAGAATAATTATCTGACGGAGAGAAACAAGATGCTGAAGCCGCTGATCCGTCATGAGCTTTTCGCGATCTGCACGAACTTCCCCGTTCAGCTGGATGATATGGCAGAGCTTGGGGTAAATCCTGCGTGATCATGATTTCAGAAACTTTAATCATTATGAAAATGCGGCCGTGACGAACACGGCCGTATTTTTGTGCGTTATCACAGAAATCGGGCAGGGGGTGTTATCTCCTCCTGCCCGATTATACTATGCTGAGTTTAGCATTACTTTTAGAATATTGCCCTTACTTATGCTTCTTCGTAAACAACCTCGCCGGAAGCGATGGTAAGAACCGGAGCCACGGTTTCAAGATCGTCGAGCGATTTCTCGACCGCATTCCGGATGTCCATATTGAGAATGATGATATCCGCCATCTTGCCTGTCTCAATGCTTCCGATCTCATCGGCAAGACCCATGGACTTAGCGCCGTTGATCGTGGAAGCTTCGAGTGTCTGCTCAAAATCAAGTCTCTGGTCGTAGTCTTCCAGAGTAAGGATCGGCATGACGTCTTCATCGTAATCCTCGATATCGTGGGATGCTTCCGGATCGGTATCTCTGTAATAATACTCCTCAACACCCTCATACCACATGTCATAAACCTTCTGAGGCATCGTTCTGGTCAGAGCCGCATAGTAGAGCCAGCCCATATCGGGCTCCGTTACGACGTAGTCGCTGTGGAAGGCAACATTAACGCCTTTTTCCTCAAGAGTCTGCATCGGGTACTGCGTATCAAGCGCCTCCTGGCTGCTCATAATCGGCATGTATACACCCCAGTAATAGTCATCCATGATGGCCCAGTAAGGAGAAACGATGGCGGAAACGCCGAGTTTTGCCATTCTGTCCTGATCCTCGTCCTTAACGAACTGGCAGTGTGCGGTGGAAACTCTTCCTTCTTCCGTCAGCTGCGGACAGTCTCCGACCACGGCTTCAAGATTGTCGAGATACATGGTAACGGCCTCGTCGCCGATCGTATGAACATGAAGGTTCAGATCGTTTTCTGCCGCAAATCTGAACGCCTGCTGCATCAGATCATATTTGCCTGCCCAGACATCATTCTTCCTGTAGTCGCCGTCAAGGTTCTCGTTGACATACTCATCGGAATACATGCCTTCGCTCAGGTAGGCCGTGCCGCCTTCAAGCACCTGATCCGCCATCATCTTGAGCGTGTTGACCTGATAATGATCGTTTACGCTGAGGTCGTCACATTTTTTCTTCCACATGTCAAGATACTCTGCCAGAGCCGCGGCGCTCGCCTTGGCGTCGTAGTTTCCGTCTGCATCAAGAACATTGAAATCATACGGCTGTACCCAGAAGGAGCTGCGGACACGCACTTTGAGCTTTCCTTCCTCCGCCAGCTCACTCATGGCCTGAAGGTAGTTCTCGTTCGTCGCTTCATTCAGCAGGCAGCCGGCATCATAGAAGGTTGTAAAGCCAAGGCTCGTGAGCCAGTCCTGCTGGGCAAGCAGAGCTTCCTTGCACTGCTCGACCGTGTAAGCTGGAAGAAGCCCGTTTATCAGGTTTCCTGCCGATTCCTTGAGCCATCCGCTGGCATTTCCGTCCGCATCCGTCACGATACGGCCGCCGTTTTCCTGCGCATGCTCGTTGTATTCCGCTATCGTATTGCCGGTGACGCCTTCCACGCCTTCCGCCAGGCACTTCGCAACATACTCAAGTGCTTTCGTGTTTGCCCAGTAGCCGTGTCCGTCCACGTTCTGAAGAACCATGGGCCTATCCGGGCAGATCTTATCCAGAATATCGGCCGTGGGGCCTGTTTCCACATCAAATGCGGACTGCATCCACCCCGAGCCTGTATACACATCGAGATCCGGCTGCGCATCCACAAACTCCTGAATGACTGCCGACATTTCATCTATGTCAATAATGTCTGCGATGTTGATCTCATACATCGTCGGCATGGCTGTCGAAAAATGAAGATGAGATTCTACAAGAGCGGGCATCACGGTATTGCCTTCGGCATCATAAACCGTGCTTGCATCATTTTTATATTCCATTGCGCCGTCATCATCGCCGACGTAAACGATCTTATCACCTTCAATAACCACAGCAGATGCGCCTTCTGCGTCGTCTGCAATCTGCTCTACCGCACCGTTAACGATTATGATATTACCGGTACCTGCCGAAGCTTCAGACCCTGCCGTAATTTCCGGAGAAGTCGTGACGGCAGCTTCCGCTTTACTGCTGCTGCAAACCGTAATACCAGTTAACAATGATGCTGACAAGGCGATTGCCAAAAATCTGCTGCGTTTTTTTACCATTCGTTTTGTCTCCTTTCTTTGTGGACAGCCGGCAGTAATATCATTTTGATTACTGCACATAATTACACCCGCATCAATGTTACGACATCAGGGTCTGAAAAAGTTTTTCGATCCTGACACCATAGTATATAAGAGAATATCCGATTCATTGTCAAGAAGAATCAGCAGTTTTTCAAAAGCTGATGCGGCCTTGGTTTTCGCTTCGAAAATTTGTCCGGAAAAGCCGGTTGGTCATCAAAATACATATTTTTAAGAAGGAAGATCCGAGGGTTTCTCCGGTGAACGTCAGTAAGAAAATCTGGAGAATGCCGGAAATGAAATGGGGAACTTTTTTGCTATTTTAACCACCAAAAGTTCCCCAAATATTGACATTGGGGAACAATTATTCTATATTTCGATCTATAAGTTCCCTACAGAAAGGCAATCGTATGACGAATCCATTAAATGAAATACAGGAATTGCTTCGGCAAAAGGCAGATCTGCAGGCAAGGTTGAACCTGATGCCTTATGACGGGAGCCCTGAAATTAAAGACCGGGAGAACGAGAAGTATTTGTATATCCGCAAAAGAATCGCCGGAAAACTGACTTCAACCTATGTGGGTGCATATTCGGAAGAATTGTATTCTCTATTGCTTAGAAATGCCCGTGAAGCAAGAGAGATCCGCAGAGATATGCGCCGCATTGAAAAGCAGCTAGCTGCTTTGGGGTATTCTGAAGATGAACTGTCCCCTCGGGTTTTGCAGAATATTGATTTTGCAAGAGCAAACATGAAGATGAATATCTATGACCAGGCTGTTCTGGAAGGTGTTGCGACTTCATTTCCACAGACAGAGGAAATAATAGATAATGGAAAGATATTCGGCATGACTGCGGCAGACGTGCAGAAGATACTGAATCTGAAGCATGCATGGGAGTTTATTCTTGATCGTGACGTGATTGCAAATAAAAGCGACTATTACATGCTCAGCTACATAGCAAGACTTGTCAACGAAGGATTTTTTGCAGAAGGTGGAAGGATCAGAGGTGTACCGGTCACAATCGGCAATTGTTCCTATGTGCCTCCGCTTCCGAACGAACTTAACGTAAAAGAAAGGATTCAGG
>JABUSX010000440.1 GCA_021442545.1 Eubacterium sp.
GAATTGGATGGCTGTGCGATCGGTGATTACGCCCATCCAACCGCCATTGCATCGATTTCGGTCGCTCCTGCCACAAGGGGCGGGGCCAGCCGGAGCACATTTCCCTCGGCACTGATAACCAGCAGTCCCTCTTTCAGGGCGTTCTGAATGACGTTTCCGACCGCTTCGCCTTCCACGACAATCCCCTGAAGAAAGCCCATTCCGCGTCGTGCCGCAAAACAGGGAACCTCCTCCACAAGCTTGTCCAGTGTTTTTTCCAGATAGGGTGTCAGCTTCTGTACATGACCGATCACATCTTCTTTTTCAAAGATGTCGAACACGGTGCTGACAGCACGGCAGGCAAGGGGATTTCCGCCATAGGTCGTGCCGTGGTCACCCGGCACAAGCGTTTTTTCCGCCGCTTTTTCGTTCAGCAGAAAGGCTCCGACCGGAAAACCGCAGCCGAGCGCCTTCGCCGAAGTCAGGATATCCGGTTTTACGCCGTATTTCTGCCAGGCAAACATTTCACCGCAGCGTCCCATTCCGCACTGGATCTCATCAAAAACAAGAAGGATATCTTTTTCATCACAGATCTCACGAAGTTCCTTCAGGAAGGCTTCTTCAGCGGGGAAAACACCTCCCTCTCCCTGAACCGGCTCCAGAAGAACGGCGATCGTTTTTTCATTCAGCACTGCCTTCACGCTTTCAATGTCATTGAAATCCGCAAAACGGATTCCTCCGATCAGCGGTTTGAAGGGTTCCTGGTAATGGTCGTTTCCGGTTACGGAAAGAGCACCCAGGCTTCTGCCGTGGAAGGATCTGCGCATGGCGATGATCTCATGGTCTGTGCTGCCGTCCTTCATCCATGCATACTTCCGCGCCGCCTTGATTGCACCCTCAATGGCTTCCGTACCGCTGTTCGTAAAGAAGACCTTGTTCATTCCGGACGCTTTGATGAGTTTTTCCGCTGCCTCCGCGATCGTATCATGATAATACAGATTCGACGTATGGATCAGTTTTCCGACCTGATCCTGCATGGCCGCGGTAAATACCGGATGCGCATGTCCGAGTCCCATTACCGCGATTCCTGCCGCAAAATCCAGATATTTGTTTCCCTCCGCATCATAAAGATACACGCCCTTCCCTTCGGTAAAGGCAACCGGAAACCGGTTATACGTATGCAGCGCATACGCTTCTGTTTTCTCTTTTATTACTTCCGTATTCATTCTCTGTCCTCTGTTTCACTTACCGGATCATCCACGTCCGGTATTGCTGTATTGTATTTTCCGCAGCAGAGCGTCATTTCTGTTCCGTACGTTCCCACTGCATTGATTTATTTCTCGCTGTATTTTTCTTCTTCATCCCGCAGGACGGCTGTCCCGATTCCCTTATTCGTAAAGATCTCGAGCAGCAGGCAGTGCGGTACGCGCCCGTCCAGGATATGTACACGGTTTACCCCTTCCGAGATGGCATGGATACAGCTTTCCAGTTTCGGGATCATTCCCCCGTACACCACACCGTTCTCGATCAGCTCGCCGGCTTCCCTGACGGTCAGCTCCGAAATCAGCGACTCCGGATCTGTACGATCGGTCATAACACCTTCAATATCACTGAGGAAGGCAAGTTTTTCGGCATTGACGGCTTCGGCAATCGCTCTGGCAGCATCATCGGCATTGATATTGTATGAATGATAGGTGTCATCCATGCCGACAGGACAGACGATCGGCAGAAAATCCGTATCCAGAAGATCATACAGAACTTTCGGATCGACCTCTTTGATCTCTCCTACATAGCCCAGATCTTCTCCGTCTGTTTCTTTCTTTTCCACTTTCAGAAGACCGCCGTCTTTTCCGCTGATCCCGACAGCTCTCACGCCAAGCGACTGCACCATGCTGACAAGCGTTTTGTTGACCTTGTTCAGCACCATCTCGGCAACTTCCATCGTTTCTTCATCGGTAACACGCAGCCCGTTCACGAACTTAGGTTCCATCCCGACCTTTTCAACCCAGCCGGAAATTTCCTTTCCGCCGCCATGCACCAGGATCGGTTTGAATCCGACCAGCTTCAGCAGCACAACATCTTCGATCACGTGTTTCTGCAGCGTTTCATCGATCATGGCACTTCCGCCGTATTTAACCACAATGATCCTGCGGTTGAAACGCTGAATGTAGGGAAGCGCTTCGATCAGGACCTCTGCTTTATCCAGGTATTTCTGCTTAACCAATATGATCACCCTTTCTATCGTATGAAAAAAGCTTCGAACTGTCTTTTCTTCACGATCCGGAACCGGATCTTCTGCCTCTTTTTTCGGTCCGAAACCGGACTCTTTCTGTTTTCAGGCAAAATCCTTTTCAGCTTCTGTAATCCGCATTGATCTTTACATAATCGTAGGTCAGGTCGCAGCCCCACGCCTCGGCACTCTCACTGCCTTCGTGAATACATACGCGTGCACAGATCTCTCCGGCCGAGAGGATCTCTGTGGCCTTTTCTTCGCTGTATCCCGTGACCACGCTGTTTTTCAGAATATCGATCGTTCCTGCTTCGCTTTCAAAAGAAAGATCCACGTTCTCCGGATCAAATAGAACACCGGCATGCCCCATGGCGGAAAGGATCCGTCCCCAGTTGGCATCCGAACCGAACATCGCCGCCTTTGTCAGGTTTGAGGTAACGATCGCCTTTGCCAGGACCTTCGCCTTTTCTGTTGTGGAAGCTCCCTCCACGATGGCCGTAAACAGTTTGGTAGCCCCTTCCCCGTCTGCCGCAATTGCTTTCGCCAGCTTCTTGTTCACTTCCTGAAGGGCTTCCTTAAAACGCTCATAATCCGCATTCTTTTCCGTGATCTCCGGATTCTTCGCTTCTCCGTTTGCCAGAAGCAGAACCGTATCGTTTGTCGATGTGTCTCCGTCGACAGAGATCATGTTGTAGGTATCCTGAACGGTATCGGAGAGTGCTTTCTGCAGCAGCTCCTTTGAAATGCAGAGATCCGTCGTGATGAATGCCAGCATCGTGCACATATTCGGATGGATCATGCCGGAACCCTTGCACATACCGCCGACCGTTACGGTCTGTCCCCCCGCTTCAAAAGTCACTGCAGCCTCCTTGGGCGCCGTATCGGTCGTCATAATGGCTCTTGCAGCGCCTTCTGCCGCTTCTCTGCTGCCGGAAAGAAACGGTGCCATCTTTTCCGTTCCCGCGATGATCTTTCCGGTCGGCAGAGGCTGGCCGATCACACCTGTCGAGGCAACCAGCACATCCTTTGTGTTCAGACCCAGTACCTTCGCCGCCGCTTCCGCAGACTGTTCACAGCTGTCCAGTCCTTCTTTTCCGGTGCAGGCATTCGCGACGCCGCTGTTGATCACGACAGCCTGTGCATATTCCCTTTCCGTCACGATCATTCTGTCCCAAAGGACCGGTGCTGCTTTCACCAGGTTTGTCGTAAACGTGCCTGCAGATACGCAGGGAACCTCACTGTAAAGCAGCGCCATGTCCAGTTTGTCCGCTTTTTTAATGCCGGCAGCACAGCTTGCCGCCTGAAATCCCTTCGGAGCCGTAACTCCGCCTTCTGTCCATTTCATGGGTTTTTCTCCTTTTTATTCAAATTTCCTGTTCCGGTCACGGGAACAGCGGAACCAGTTTCAGTCCGGTCTCTTCCGGCAGTCCGAACAGGATGTTCATGTTCTGCACTGCCTGTCCTGCCGCTCCCTTGACCAGATTGTCCAATGCACCCATGGCGATCAGCCGGCCTGTTCGTTCATCCACATAGAATCCGATATCCGTAAAATTGCTTCCCTCGACCCACTTGGTTTCCGGGCAGACACCGTCATCCAGAATACGTACAAACTGTTCTTTCCCGTAATATTTTTCGTATGCGGCCCGCACGGCTTCCTTTGTAACAGATGCATCCGTCCGGTCTGCGTATGCCGTAACCAGAATACCTCTGTTCATCGGGATCAGATGGGGTGTGAAATTCAGCATCACTTCCCGGCCTGCAGCCAGGGAAAGCTGTTCCTCGATCTCCGGCGTATGCCTGTGCGTACCGACACCATAGGCCTTGACGTTTTCATTGACTTCGCAGTACAGGTTCGGCACCTTCGCTCCCCGTCCGGCTCCCGAAGTTCCGGACTTCGCATCGATCACGATCGATCCGGCATCGATCAGCCCTTCTTTTACAAGCGGCCAGAGCGTCAGGATGGAACAGGTCGTGTAACATCCGGGATTAGCCACGATCCTTGCAGCCGGGATCTTTTCACGAAAGAGTTCGCAAAGCCCGTAGACCGCCTCCGGAAGGTACTGCGGTGATGCATGGGTGATTCCGTACCATTTTTCATAAACGGCAACGTCCTTCAGACGATAATCGGCCGACAGGTCAACGATCTTTGTCTTTTCCAGGATCTCATCAT
>JABUSX010000221.1 GCA_021442545.1 Eubacterium sp.
TTTCTTCGGTTTTTCTTCCTGAAAACTCTACTCCTTCTTCATCTTCCGCGCCAGCGCCTTCATCTCGGCAGCATTTTCACGTACAGCCTCCGTAATCTCGGCTCCGCCGAGAATACGCGCCAGTTCCTCAACGGATCCCTCTTCATTCAGTTCTTCGATCACGGTATGCGTATTTCCGGCCTCCGCTCCCTTTGTAATAAGGAAGTGATGGTCGGCCATCGCAGCCAGCTGTGCCAGATGCGTGATGCAGAGCACCTGCCTGGATCCGCCGATGCGCATCATTTTTTCGGCAACCTTCTGGGCGGTTCTGCCGCTGACGCCCGTATCGATCTCGTCAAAAAGCAGTGTTTCCGTGCTGTCTTTATCTGCGAGCAAGGTCTTTATGGCCAGCATGATGCGGGATAATTCACCCCCGGATGCGATCTTTGAAAGCGGCCGCAGCGGTTCCCCCGGATTCGGAGCGATCATGAACGAGATCTCATCCCTGCCGTCCCTTCCGCAGACCATACGCCCGGAAAAACCGATCTCGAAGGCTGCAGAAAGGAAATTCAGATCTTCCAGTTCCGCACTGATCTTTTCTGCCAGCTCTGCCGCAATCTTTTTCCTTGCTGCCGTCAGTTTTTCCGCTGCCCGGTCCAGATCTTCTTCTGCCTCCCGGAACGCCTTTTCCGCCTTTTCTCTGTTCTCATCAAACTGCTCATACTGATCCCGTCTTTCCTTCTGTTTCTCCAGATAGGAAAGAATGTCTTCCAGGGTCCGTCCGTAACGTGCTTTCAGCTCATTGAGACGGTTCAGACGGTTTTCCGTCATGGCAAATGTTTCCCGATCGTACAGAAACTCCTCACTGCAGGCTGCCAGATCCCGGTTAAAATCCGCAAGAAGATCTTCTATCTGGAACAAAGTCTCCGCCGGTCCTTCCAGAAGGGTGTCC
Source organism: Eubacterium sp. (assembly GCA_021442545.1). Classification (GTDB taxonomy): domain Bacteria; phylum Bacillota; class Clostridia; order Lachnospirales; family Lachnospiraceae; genus Bilifractor. The sequence continues at coordinate 932 of JABUSX010000221.1, forward strand.
AGCTTTACGATCCCGTCCATTTCCCGGATTGCACGCCCGACCGCATCACCGGCTCCGTCATCCCCGGTCAGATTCCGGATTCTCTGAAGTGCTTCCAGCACCGTTCTACTGCAGGACATTCGTCTGTATTCTGTTTCCAGTTCTTCATCTTCTCCCGGACGAACGGCAGACTCCTCGATCTCACGGATCTCAAATTCCAGAAGTGCCAGTTCTCTCTGCCGTTCCCGTTCATCGACCTGATAAACTTTTTTCTCCTTTTCAGCCCGTTTCAGAGCATCATAGGCTTTTTCCGTTTCCGAAAGAAAAGGAGCCAGTGTGTCTTTTCCGTACGCATCCAGTATTGCCAGCTGACGTTCGGCATACAGCAGCGACTGATGATCGTGCTGTCCGTGTATATCCAGAAGAAGCGGTGAGATCTGCCTGAGGCGGGATGCCGTACAGGTCTCGCCGTTCAGACGGCACAGGCTCCTGCCCTCCGTAATCTTCCGGGAAAGAACGAGGACTCCGTCCTCCGGCTCTGCACCCAGCTCCGTGAGCCTTTTTATTATCACCGGGTCGGATATTTCGAATACAAGTTCCACGAGTGCATATTCTGCACGGCTGCGGATCATGTCTGCCGACATCTTGCGTCCGAGTGCCAGATCGATCGAACCCATCAATATGGATTTTCCGGCCCCTGTTTCTCCGGTCAGAATATTCAGACCGGAACGGAATGAAATATCCGCTTCTTCGATCAGAGCCAGATTTTTAACATGAAGATTTGTGATCACTTATAACTTCTCCAACATCTTTGTGAGGCGTTTCATGACCTGCACTGCCTCTTCCCGGCTTCGGACCGCACAGAATATCGTATTGTCTCCGGCAATGGATCCTACGATCTCCGGCCAGCCGATCTCATCGATCACGGCCGCCGCTGCCATAGCCATCCCCGGGGCGGTATGAATGACCAGAATATTTTCCGCCGTCTGAATGGAACGAACCGCATCACGAAGCATCCGGACATAACGGGCTGCCTCGTTCTGCTCCTTTGCCTGCAGCATGGCATAACGAATCGCTCCGGACTCTCCGGCGATCTTTGTCAGCTTCATTTCCCGGATATCCCGTGAAACCGTAGCCTGGGTCACATGGTATCCGCGTTCATTCAGTTTTCCGGCCAGTTCTTCCTGCGTTCCGATCTCATATTCGTGGATCAGCTTCAGAATTTCGGCCTGTCTGGTCAGTTTCATTCTTTTCCCCGTTTACAATTTCCTCAGATCATCTTTTTTCTGCAGATCATCTTTTTTCCTCAGATCATCTTTTTTCTGCAGATCGTCTTTTCGTATGCAGATCATCGTTTCGTATGCAGATCATCGTTTCATATGCAGATCATCGTTTTCTGCAGCTCATTTTCTGTCTGCCCGGAAAACAGCTCCGGAATCATATTATTACTGCTTCATCTTTCTCTGCAGGGTTTCCAGGAAGCTGTCATCCGATATGCGGATGAATTTTGCACTGTTGCCTGCTTTTCGGATTTCAACATAATCTCCGGTCACAAGGGAGCAGGCCTTGCCTCCGTCAAACATAGCTGCCGCATCCCTTACGGCACCGGTATGTCCGACATCAACTTCAATACGGATCCGGCTTTCTTCCCGCAGGATCACACTTCTCGTGTTCAGCGTATGGGGCGCCAGAGGCGTCATCAGAAACAGCTCCGCCTGAGGCGCAATGATCGGTCCGCCTACGGAAAGACTGTAGCCCGTTGACCCGGTCGCCGTTGATACGATCAGACCTTCGGCCTGATAGGAATTCAGATATTTCCCGTTGACATAGTTTTTAAGTGGGATGATATGCGGAAGACCGTCTCTGCAGACCACGATCTCATTCAGGCTTCTGCCGGAATAAATCTTTTCGCCTTCATGCCAGACATCTCCGCGGAGCATCATGCGGTTCTGGATATTGAAGCGGTCATCAAGCACGGCATCCAGCGCCGAATAAATGGAATCCCGGTCGATCTCTGCCAGAAATCCGAGAGTCCCGAGATTGATCCCGAGAAGCGGGATCTGAAGGGATACCAGATCCACTGCCGCGCGAACCAGCGTTCCGTCTCCGCCCAGCACAAGAATACACTCTGTTTCCGGCGGCACTTCCTCCGGAATCATGTGTTTTTCGGGACCGTCTGCCTCCACGAGCCGCAGCTGCGCCTTTCCTCCATGTTCATGCAGGTAGGTGATCACGGCATTCGATACCGAAAGTTCCGGATCTTTACAATGATTTGTAATCAGAAAAAACTGTTTCATGGATCGATTCTCCGGCTCAGCAACAGGATGCACAGCTGATCCGGATCTCTTTCAGATACCCGGACAGCCTACAAAGTATTATGAGCCATTTCCACCGTTTCCGCAATCTTTTCCGGCGAAAGCACCGCTGTCTCTTCGCCTCCGCTTTTCTTTTTCAGAAGATGAAGAAGATACTCGATATTCCCTTCCGGGCCTTTGACCGGCGAAAAATCAAGACCGGCAGGAATCAGATCCAGACTTTGTGCAAACGCCGCAACACGGGCGATCACGTCACGGTGAACCGCCGGATCCCGTACAACGCCTTTTTTTCCGACAAGAGCTCTTCCGGCTTCAAACTGCGGTTTGATAAGACAAACCAGCTCCGCTTCTTCCGCCGAAAGGTTCAAAACGGGAGGAAGCACCTTTTCAAGTGAAATAAAGGACACGTCAATGGAAATGAAAGACGGCCGCTCCTGAATGTCTTCCGGCGTTACGTAACGGATATTGGTCTTTTCCATGACGATAACACGCGGATCTTCCCTCAGCTTCCAGGCGAGCTGTCCGTAGCCGACATCCACGGCATACACGCTGGCTGCACCGTTCAGCAGCATGACGTCCGTAAAACCGCCCGTCGATGCTCCGACGTCCATACAGCATTTCCCCTCCAGGTCCGGATGAAATACCTGTACAGCCTTTTCCAGCTTCAGTCCTCCCCGGCTGACATAAGGAAACGGCTTCGCCGCTTTGACCGTGATCACGGACGAATCCGGAAAAACGGAGCCGGCTTTGTCCTCACGCTGTCCGTCCACAAAAACCTCGCCTGCCATGATCAGCGTTTTGGCCTTTTCCCGAGAAGGAGCAAGGCCCTTCTGCACCAGAAGTATATCAAGACGGGTCTTTGCCATATCAGAATCTCCGCCCGGCCAGTTCCCGGATCAGTTCTTCGAGAAAAGCCGTCTTCTGCGGCATTTCCGCAAGGATACCCAGCGCCTCATCTGTCCAGACCGCCACCTGTTTTTCAGCTCCTTCGAGCCCGTAGAATGTAAGATAGGTCGTCTTTTCGTTTTTCGCATCGGAAAAGGCCGGTTTGCCCATTTCCTCCTGTGTGGAGATCACATCGAGCATGTCGTCTCTGACCTGGAAGGCCAGTCCGACCAGTTTTCCGATCTTCTCCATCCGGTCG
>JABUSX010000218.1 GCA_021442545.1 Eubacterium sp.
CGGCCTGTAAGTCCGAAAACGCATGGACAGAAACAGTATGTTGATGCGATCAGAAATCACATGATTACATTCGGTCTCGGACCTGCCGGAACGGGAAAGACGTATCTGGCGATGGCAATGGCGATCACGGCCTTTCGGAATGAAGAGGTTGAACGTATCATACTTACCCGGCCGGCAATCGAAGCGGGAGAAAAACTTGGCTTTCTGCCGGGAGACCTGCAAAGCAAGATCGATCCGTACCTGCGGCCCCTTTATGATGCTCTTTATCAGATCATGGGTGCCGAGACCTTTCAGAAAAATGTCGAAAAAGGCCGGATCGAGGTTGCACCGCTTGCCTATATGCGCGGCCGGACGCTGGACAATGCTTACATTATTCTGGACGAGGCTCAGAATACGACACCGTCCCAGATGAAAATGTTTCTGACCCGGATCGGTTTCGGGTCTAAGGTTATTGTCACAGGAGATATGACGCAGAAAGATCTCTCTGCAGGAACTGTATCCGGCCTGGATATAGCGGTTCGTGTACTGAAAAAGGTTGAAGGAATTGCTTTCTGTAACTTGACGAGTCTGGATGTGGTGCGTCACCCGCTTGTGCAGAAAATTGTCGAAGCTTACGAGAGTTTTGAAAAAAAAGCAGGGAAGCAGAATGCGGATCCGCACAGAAGAAACCGCGGGAGAGGTCCTGCTGACCACAGATGATCCGTAAGAACAGAAGGTGAAAATATGGTGCAGTCGGAAGGAAAAAATGAGGTGCTTCAAAAACAGGCAGTGACAGAAGTGATATTTGACACGGGTGTTTCTCTGCCGTTCGAAGCGGAACCGTTGATGCAGATGGTAGCAGAAGAAGTACTGCGTTCCGAACATTGTCCGTTTTCCGGTCAGGTCAGCATCACTTTTGTCAGTAATGAGATGATTCGGGAACAAAACCTGGCATTTCGCGGAATCGATGCCGCAACCGATGTGCTTTCTTTTCCTCTTGTTCCGTTTCCGGAGCCTTCTGATTATTCTTTATTTAAGAACAATCCTGCTTCAGATTGTTTTGATCCGGAAACGGGTGCACTTTGTCTGGGAGACATTCTGATTTCCGTTGAGAGAGCATCGGAACAGGCGGAGGAATACGGGCATTCCCTGAAACGCGAGATCGCCTTTCTGACAGCTCACAGCATGCTTCATCTTCTCGGTTATGATCATGAAACAGAAGAGGAAGCAGCCGTTATGGAGGAGAAACAGGAAGCCGTTCTCCGGAAACTTGGGATAACGCGTGATCTGCCGGATTGACTGCACAGGAGAGGAAATCCGGATAACATATGAAAATACCGGAAGAGTGTATCCTGTATCTTCAGAAACATACTGCGACAGCTTCAGGAGAGAGAAACCATGAGACAGAAACTGAAAGACAGCCGGCGGATCGTGATCAAAATCGGTTCATCTTCGATCCAGCACAGTGAAACAGGAAAACCGGATCTTGTTAAAATAGAGACTCTGGTAAGGGAACTTTCCGATCTGCATAATCAGGGAAAAGATGTGGTCCTTGTATCATCAGGTGCGGTGATGATGGGAAGGGATGCCCTTGGCCTGAATCGATTTGCAGGCAAAGCGGAAGGGAAAGATCCGGGTTCTGTCAGCCACGGCGGAACACTGATCGAAAAACAGGCCTGTGCTTCCGTCGGTCAGGCCCGCCTGATGATGCTTTATCAGAAATTATTCTCGGAGTATAACCAGATCTGCAGCCAGATTCTGATGACGAAGAATACAATGCTCGATAATCTGAACCGGATCAATACGCGCAATACGTTCAATGAACTGCTCTCACACGGCGTAATTCCGATCGTTAACGAGAATGATACGATCGCCACCTATGAACTGGATCTTTTTTCGGTATTCGGAGACAATGATCATCTGTCGGCGGTCGTTGCAGCCCTGATTGAAGCGGATCTGCTGATTCTGCTTTCGGATATCGATGGTTTTTATACGGATGATCCGCACAGGAATCCGGATGCCCGGTTTATTGATACGGTGGAAAAGCTGGATGAAGCGATCATGCATATGGGAAAGGGATCGACCGGCAGCAGCGTCGGTTCCGGAGGCATGGCTACAAAACTCAGTGCAGCGAAGGTCGCGTCAATGGCCGGTGTCAATATGGTGATCGCAAGCGGAAAAGATTTCCGTATTCTTCACAGAATTATGGGCGGAGAATCGGTAGGGACACTTTTTCTGCCGGATAAAAAAGATGAATTTTATCTGCTGAACTACCTCGAGCAAATGGAGTAATAGGATCATGAACGAAGAAAAAAACAGGATGCTGGAATCGCTGGGGAAAAAGGCACGTGCTGCGGAAAAAACCATGCGCTCCCTGAGCGGTGAACGGAAAATGACAGGACTGCTGCATGCGGCTGAAGCACTGGTCTCCCGTACGGAATTCATTCTGAAAGCGAATGAGGAAGATATGAAAAGGGCCGGAAAGGCATGCATGCCGGCTTCCCTGCAGGACAGGCTTGCCCTTACGCCGCAGCGTATTGCCGGTATGGCGGAAGGCATGAGGCAGGTTGCCTCACTTGAAGATCCGATCGGCAGCATCCGTGAAATGCGCCGGCGGCCCAATGGGCTTCTGATCGGCGCACGGCGTGTACCCATCGGTGTGATCGGCATCATTTACGAGGCCAGACCGAATGTGACGGCCGATGCCTTTGCTCTGACATTTCAAACCGGAAACAGTGTAATCCTGAAAGGCGGAAGTGACGCGATCTCTTCCAATAAGGCCATTGTAACGGTTATTCGCGACAGTCTTGAAAAAGACGGGCTTCCTTTTGATGCGATCCAGCTGATTGAGGCAACGGACAGAGAAACAACGACGGCTTTCATGCATCTGAATGACTACGTGGATCTTCTCATCCCGCGCGGAGGAGCCGGCCTGATCCGTACGGTGAAACAGAACAGTTCGATACCTGTGATCGAAACAGGTACGGGCAACTGTCATGTTTACGTGGATGAATCTGCAGATATCGATATGGCCTGCCGGATCATCGTGAATGCAAAAACACAGCGGCTCGGAGTCTGCAATGCCTGTGAATCTCTTGTTGTTCATCGTGATATGCTTTCTTCTCTGATGCCTGCTCTGGTACCGCTGCTTCAGGAAAAAGAGATCGAGCTGCGCTGTGATGAGACGGCACTTCCCTTCGTACCGGGAGGGGTACCTGCTTCTGAGGAGGATTGGGGAACGGAATATCTGGACCGCATCCTGTCCGTCCGGACGGTTTCTTCCCTGGATGAAGCCATAACGCATATCAATACGTATAACACAGGCCATTCCGAAGCTATTGTTACAAACCGGTATGACCATGCCCAGCGTTTTCTGGATGAGGTCGATGCGGCGGCCGTTTATGTGAATGCATCCACACGCTTTACGGATGGTTTTGAATTCGGATACGGAGCCGAGATCGGAATCAGTACCCAGAAGATGCATGCCCGCGGTCCTATGGGGCTTGAAGCACTCACAACGATTAAATATGTCATTTACGGAAACGGACAGGTCAGACCCTGAAAGGGATATTCATGGATCAGATATCATTTATGCCGGATGACCGGAATATCCGGAAATGCCGGGAACTGCTGAACAGAAAAGCGGAAGAAAAGGGGAGACCTCTTACCGCATGTACGGTGACCTTTGGCTGCCAGATGAATGCCCGGGATTCTGAAAAAATCCGGGGCATCCTGTATGCAGCCGGATTTGAGCCTTCGGAGAGCGAAGAAGCGGATCTTGTACTCTACAACACCTGTACAGTCCGGGATAACGCAGACCGGAAGGTATACGGAAGGCTTGGTTATCAGCAGTCGCTGAAGAAAAAGGATCCGGACAAGATGATCGGACTGTGCGGCTGCATGATGCAGGAAACACACGTCATTGAGCGGATACGCCGGGATTATCCTTATGTAAACCTGATTTTCGGTACGCAGAATATTGAGTACCTGCCGGAGCTTCTTCTTCATGTGCTGGAGGAGCCGCAGGAACAGTATATTTCCGTTCTGAAGGATTCCCCGGTCATCTGTGAAGATCTTCCGTCTGTACGGAAATATCCGTTTAAATCAGGCGTCAACATCATGTATGGCTGCAACAATTTCTGCAGTTACTGCATTGTTCCCTATGTCCGCGGACGTGAAAAAAGCCGCAGGCCGGAAGAAATTCTGGAAGAGATCCGAAGGCTCGAAGCAGATGGCGTAAAGGAGATCATGCTGCTCGGACAGAATGTCAATTCGTACGGACATACATTGGATGAGCCCTGTACATTTGCAGAACTGCTGGATCGGATTGCCCGGACAACGAAGATTCCGCGCATCCGGTTTATGACTTCGCATCCGAAGGATCT
>JABUSX010000196.1 GCA_021442545.1 Eubacterium sp.
CTCGGACATGAATTTGCCGGTGACGTGGTTTATGCCAGCCCCTATGCAAAGGAAATGGGCTTCTCTGTCGGTGACCGTATTACGGCTGCTCCGGCAATCGGCTGCGGAGAATGCTGGCCCTGCAAGCATGGCCACACAAATATGTGCGATCATCTGGAAACGATCGGCTTCCAGTATGACGGTGTTTTTGCAAAATACTGTGCATTCCCGGAGAAGGCGATCCGTATGGGCAACCTGATCCACCTTCCGGATGAAGTATCCTATGATGCGGCCACCTTGATTGAGCCGGCCGGCTGTGCATGGAACGGCCAGACCTATATGCATATCGAAGAAGGCGACAATGTCGTGATCTACGGCAGCGGCATGATCGGCTGCATTCATGCAGAACTGGCACTCATCAAAGGCGCGGCAAAGGTCATGATCTGCGAGCCGGTTGAAAAACGCGGACGTATTGCGGAAGCGAAGGTTCCGGGGGTTATCTGGATCGACAACAGCAAGAAGGACGTTAAGGAAGAAGTCATGCGTCTTACGGATGGCGTCGGCGCCAACGTCGTGATTACAGCTACTTCTTATCCGCCGGTACAGGTCGAAGCACAGGATATCGCGGCAAAGATGGGACGTATCTGCCTCTTCGGCGGACTTCCGGGAGACGGCACCGGCTACATCGATTCCAACAAGATCCATTACAAAGAACTGCAGGTCTGCGGCGTACATGCCACGATGGTTCCGTACATGAGAGAGATCATGCAGCTGATCAAGGAAGGCAAGCTGAATTCCGAAAAATATATCGAGAGAATCTATTCCCTTGATGACATCATGAAGGGTTACGAGAGCATCCGTGACGAGAACGTTATGAAGGTCGTCATTCATCCGTAATAAAGATACTGCAATTCTTGAATTTTATTGAAAAAGAAGCAATATTGAGATTTACAGAACATTTGTGTGACAGTGCGAACTTTAAGATGTTTTGAATATGGAGAATGAAAAAATGACGAGACAGATTGAAGTAAAAAAACTGACTCCGGAAGCCTTTAATCCCTATGGAAGTTATCTTGATGTTGTTCGCCCGACCGGCTATGAAATGAAGGGAACCTATCATACATTTTATAGAGATGTTGTCAGGTTTGTGCCCGGAAATCAGGATCCGGTCTGCTTTTCCTCTTTAATTGTCCGGAAAAACCCGGAGTTTATCTGCACGGGCATGGAATACCATGATCACACAGAAGAAATTCAGCTTCCGATTGATGCGGATGGAGTATTGTTCTGTGCGCCTGCAAACGACGGTGCTCTTATTCCTGAAGAAGTGGAAGCATTTCGAATTCCGGCCGGCACGCTGCTTTGCCTGAGAAGAGGCACATGGCATGACGTTATGTATCCGCATTCCGCTGATGCCTTTAGTGTTCTGATCGGACTTCCTGAAAGAATCTATCATAACGATCTTGTCTGGAAAGATTTTGAGGGAACGAAACTACAGGCTGTTATTACTGAATAAATGAAACGTATAAAACAAAAAATGTATTGCGTACTGCTCTGCACAGGGAGGGAAATATGCAGCATTACATCATCGTCGATCTCGGTGCCAGCAACGGCCGGGTCATTGTTGCGAATTATGAAGAGGGAAAGTTTGATTTCGATGTCGTCCATCGTTTTCCGAACGTAGCCGTCGTGTCAAACGAGAAGGAACTGTTCTGGGACATCCTCCGGATCTTTACGGATATCAAGGACGGTATCCGTATCGCCGCACATAAATACGACAAGATCGTATCGATCGGCGTGGATACCTTCGGATGTGATTTCGGATTTATCGATGAGCATGGACGCCTGATGGGGAATCCGCTTACGTATCGTTATGAAAGACAGCAGACGGCGCCGGAACGGCTGCATGAGATCCTCTCTGAAGAGGAGTTTTATCGTCTCTGCCAGGGGCCGCGCAATCCGATCATGGGTATTTATAAGCTTTTTGCACTCAAAGAGATCGATGCCTTTGAGTATAAGTACGGTAAGCGCCTGCTGATGATTCCGGACATCCTGAATTACCTTCTGACGGGAATTCCGTCCAATGAGTTCACAAATGCGACCATGACGGAAATGACCAGCCTGGTCACACGTGACTGGGAACCGGAGATCCTGAAGCGTCTCGGACTGCGTTATGATTTCCTCGGCCCGCTTACCGAGCCGGGCACCTTGCTTGGTCCGCTGAAAGCGTCTGTCTGTGAAGAACTGGAGATCGAGCCGATCGATGTTGTCATTCCGGCTACGCATGATACAGCCGCTGCTGTTGCCGGTGTGCCGGTCCTGAATCCGGATAAGAAGTGGGGCTTCATCAGCATGGGTACATGGGCCCTCTGCGGTCTGGAGCGTGATGAGCCGACACTGGATCCGGGTGTTGTGCCGCTTGAGTTCGGCAACGAAGGCGGTGCCTTCGGAAAGACGATGCTGCTGAAAAACGTAACGGGAATGTATATCATTCAGCAGTGCCGCGATTACTGGAACAAGGCCAATACGGCAGGGAAAGAGCTTTCCTGGGATGAGATCGTTACGCTGACGAAGGAAGCGCAGCCCCAGAAGGCCTATATCGATGTCAACAACATCCAGTTTAATGTGTACCAGGCCAATATGCCGCAGACGATCTCGGATTTCTGCAAGGAGACGGGTCAGGATGTGCCGCAGACGATCGGTGAGATCGCACAGTGTGTGTATAAGAGCCTGGCTCTGAAAATCTGCGAAAGCTTTGAAGGCGTTCTTGGTGTGCTGGGTGAGAAGCTTGATCTTGTGCACATCGTGGGCGGCGGCACGCAGAATCGTCTGGAATGCCAGTGGATCGCAAATGCCCTGGATCTTCCTGTGGTCTGCGGACCGACAGAGACAACGGCAGTCGGAAATCTGATGTTCCAGCTGAAGGCGGCCGGCGAGTTCGAAACTCTGGAAGAAGGACGGAAGATCTGTGCCGGTTCCAGCGAATTGTATGAGCTGCAGCCGGAAGATACAGGCTTCTGGAAGGAAGAATATGCATGCTACGAAAAGACCATGCAGGAACTTAAGTAAAAATAGAAACAGATAACGAAAAGGAACAGAAGATAAAAGATGTTTAATCGTGATATGTATGAAAAACAGCTGAATGCAGGAGAAAAAGAAGATCGTCTTGAGGCGGTCCGGGAATTAAAAGCGGCAGTGGACAGGGGGGATATTCCTTCACAGCCGCGGCTCGGAGAATGTGACAATCATATTCATTCCCAGTTTTCGTTTTCTCCGTACAGTCCTTCCATGATCGCATGGAAGGCTTACCTGGTTGGCCTGGATACCTGCGGAATTATTGACCATGAATCAGTTGCAGGTGTTGAAGAGTTCCGGGAGGCATGCGAGATCCTGGGAATTGCTCCGACGATCGGAGTCGAAGTCCGCATGAACTGGGACGGAACGCCGCTTGAGGGGAAAAAGTTCAATAACCCGGATCAGCTTTCAGTCGGATATTTTCCAGTTCACGGGCTTCCGATCCGCTCTCTGGAAGAAATCGAAACATTTTTGAAGCCGATCCGCGGAGCACGTGAGAAGCGTAACCGGAAGATGACTCAGAAAATCCATGAGATCCTTGTACCGTACGGCATGGAGCTGGATTTTGACAAACATGTGATTCCGGTTTCGAGATGGACGCAGAAGGGAAGCATCACCGAAAGACATCTTTTGTTTGCTGCCGGTCTGCAGATGATCGGACGGTTCGGAAAAGACCGTGCGCTGGTGGATTTCCTTAAGAACAAACTCGAGATCAATGTGTCGGCTAATGCCGAAGCCTGGCTTTCGGATCCGGATAATGCGATTTATGAATTTGATCTGACGAACGTACTGAAGGGATTCTTCTCTGAGCTGATGTATGTGGATGCCGATCATATCGAGACGCCGGATGTGGAACCGACGATCCGCTTTTTCAACGATCTCGGCTGCATTCCCACCTATACGTACCTTGGTGATGTTCGCGGAGAAAGCGTGACGGGCGACAAAAAGGTTCAGAAATTCGAAGACGATATTCTGGATGAATTGTTTGAATGTCTGTATCAGTACGGCATGCGCGGCTTCAGCTATGCACCGGCCAGAAATGCACCGGATCAGATCGCACGTGTGCGGGAACTCTGCAGGAAGTACGGAATGCTGGAGATCTGCGGTGTGGATATAAACCAGCCGCGTCAGGATTACATCACAAAATACCGCTGCGATGCAGACAGACAGTTCTTCAATGATTCCACCTGGGCGATCATCGGACACGAAAAGGAAGCGCAGAAGGATCTCAGGAACAGCATCATATCGGCTGAGACCGAAACAAAGATGCCGGACCTTGCCGAACGCATTGCGTACTATAAGAA
>JABUSX010000001.1 GCA_021442545.1 Eubacterium sp.
AAGAAATCGTAAAAGTCTCCGCCGACTTCTTTTGCCGCATGCATCACCGCATAAATTTCGTATGTGGGATCCGAGACAAAGGGACCCTCCACGGTCGGCAGCGCAGATTCCTGAATGGCTCTGGCTGTTTCCAGTTCGCGGTCGATCCGCGCCGCTTCCTGCGCGATCAGGCTTTTCAGCTTTGCGACCGTTTCATTTACGTCCTCGGAAAGATTTACAAACTCTCTTCCGGACTGAACGTCGATCACGGTATCCAGGTTTCCGGCCGTGATCTCGGCAAGCCCCTCATTGACCATCTTCAGCTTTGAAGTCACCTTCCTCTTTGTCAGGATATACAGGAAGATATACATAACAAAGAATATGATGATCACGATGAAACGTATGAGCCAGGTGTTCATATTCCTGCTGAGAGACATTTTTTCAATTTCGATAAGTCCGATGATGTAATAGGACAGATCCGTCGACTCATACATCGCGTACATATCTTTATCGAATGCTTTTACCTTCAGCAGCGTATCTTCGGGAGACCATTCGATCTTTTTGAACAGCTCCGTATCGGAAAGATCCACTCCCATGTGTCCCTGCTGGTCACTGACGATCTCACCGGTACTTGTGCAGATCAGAACATAACCATAGGAACCGACATGCCGGTTTTCCGTAAAATCCTGCATGACCTTATTCAGCTGTTCAGACACCCTCTCGGGATTCATGGATATCTGGACATAATATTTGCCGTTTTCGAACCAGGCAGCAGCGCATTTTTCCCACACGTTGCCGTTCGGGAACATGGGAATAAAACCTTCCACATACTGCGACACACCCAGCATATGAATATGGAAATTCCGGGACTGTCTGGAACTCTTCATATCATAGTTGACAAGCATAAATTCACTGCTGGCGACAACCATTCCCTCTTCATTGATGATGTTGATCATATCCACATCGAAGATGGTTGACATTGCATCCAGATACTGTGAGTTTGCCGCATCATTCTCATCCGGTATCTCCACCGCAGCATCTTCAGCCTTATCCACGGTGCTTCTGACTTCATCGTCTTCCCGGATAGACGTTTCAAGCTGGCCGGCAATGAGTTTTGCCTTATCCAGTATGGTCTGGTCCATCTTGTTGAAGATGTCGCTTTTCACATCGCTGATGACGGTGGAAAGAAGGTTGGCCGCTGTCTGTTTTTCCATCCTGGCCTGCATATCCCCCTCAAACAGCGAGACAAGCAGGAAGGCAAAGACCGTGATCAGGCACATCCATGCCTGCATGATCGTAGTGATCGACGACTTCTTTTTGTCATAGAAAAGCTTTTCTTTTCGAAGAATGGTAATGATGAAAAAGCATAGGCCGACACTGAAGGCGGTGATTGCGATCATGGGGAAGGCGATGCTGTCCACGACCGTAAACGCCCCTGCCGGATCTGTTCTGTGCATTGCCAGGATCATCAGCATATGAAGTGTTTCACACACGGCACCCGTCAGAATGGCAGAATACCAGGTGGGGTGTTTGTCTTCAAAGATGACCTTTCGGAGAAATGCCGCGATCAGGCCGGACAGGATCGTAGCGAGCGTACAGGCAATACGGGTATATTCGCCCGCATCGGGAGAAATGAACCGAAAAGCGCCGCCTACCAGGCCGGCAACGATTCCGCAGCGCCAGTCAACTCCCAAAGCAGCAAGAATCGGAGCAATGTCCCGCACATTGGCCATCGTTCCGTTTATCTCGACCCCGAATACAGATCCCAGAATAGAAAAAAGACCGTAAAGCAGCCCGATCGCAATCATATTAACGGTCTTTTTTTCGTAACGCTGTTTATTCAGTTCCTTTTTGTTCAGGTATACGATCAGTATCGTTGCCACGACAGGAATCGCAGCGACCACGAACAGGCGCAGGTATACCCCCATCCGGTACCCTCTCTATATCATTTCAACGGTTTCAGTTATTATATTTCCAGATCAGGCCGAGCCCTTTCAGAAGCAGCTCTCTGTCAACGATTATCTCATGACGGCAGTACTTTGCGATGACCTCTCCGAGTCCGCCGGTCATCAGAATGGTCGACTTTCCGATTTCTTCTTCAAAACGTTCCAGTATTCCGTCCAGAGCACCTGCGGATCCGAAAATGATCCCGCTTCGCATGGAATTGATCGTGTCTTTTGCAATGACACGGTCCGGAGCGGAAAAATCGATTGCCGGAAGCAGCGCCGTATTTTCCACGAGGCCGGAAAGTGCCGTCGCAGGGCCGGGCAGGATGCAGCCGCCGATATAATTCCCGTTCTGATCCACTACTACCACCGTCGTTGCCGTTCCGACATCTGCAATGATGACCGGCAGAGGGTAGTATTCCTTTGCCGCCACCGACGAGGCGATCAGGTCTCCCGCGATATCATCCACGGTCAGCCCGTTCATATCGATCCCCATGTCGACCGGGACCTCTTCTCCAAGCAGAAGCGGTTCCGTATTCAGAAGAATACGAACCACCTCTGCTATCTTTTTCTTCACATCCGGAACGACCGACGAAATGATTGCGCCATTGAACGCATCCGCCGGAATTTTTTCCAGAAACAGGCTCTGGGAAATACTGACCGCATATTCATGCACGGTTTTTTTCGTATCCGTTCTCAGCTGAAACTGCGTAATGACCTCATTCTGCTCATTCAGACAGCCCAGAACCATATGCGTATTTCCGATATCGATGGCCAGAATCATGCCTTTGCCTCTTTCTTTTCATTCAGACAGTCCGGAATCTCATACATATTTCTGACACCGGCCAGCGGCACTATCGCCGCAGTTCCTTCATCCGTTCCGGAGAGCATGTTTTCCTGCTTACCTGCGTCTGCCGAAATCGATCAGGCGCACGACCACCGGGCTGAGAACAACATTAACGGCCAGCTCAACAAGGAAATTCACACCGACCATGCCGATGATCAGGTAAGCTCCCACGTTGTCAAAGCCTGCTCCTGCTGCCCAGGTGTTGATCGTATCCATAAAGAAAAGTGCACAGCCAATCAGAAAGATGCCGGTATTGACGACCGGGCAGACGATCGCCGCAATAATAACAGCCAGATATCTTCCTTTGTTTTTCAAAGCCGTATATACAAGGCCGGAAAGCAGACCTGCCAGCGTTCCCTTCAGCAGAACCGTGATCACCGTTCCGACCACACTGATGCCGAAGAAAAGGTTCGCATCGCCGGAGATCATAACAGCCGCACCGAATACAAAGCCAAGCCATCCACCCACGGCAATGCCGTACATGGCAGCTCCCACGATGATCGGGATCAGCACAAGCGAAATGGAAAACGGGCCGAAACGTATGAAGCTTCCGAGCAGCTGGAGAACGATGACGATTGCCGTCAGGGCAGCCGTCCCGACGATCTTTTTCGTCCTCTCCCGGTTGTCGGCTCTCATAACGGCCGCACCGCCGGAAGCGCCCGGCACATGTGCTGCAGCAGGCCCGCCCTTAACACTGGATGATGCGGAATTTTCAGATACAGGTGTTTTTGAAGATGTGTTGTTTGTGCTCATAGCAGTTCCTTTCTACTGTTGCTCCACCTTTCGTGGATGCAGCGTGTCCTGAGACTGGGTTTAACGACATGTTTCTTCCCCATGTCCACTTCAGCAGTATAGCAATACCTGAAAGAGTATGCAACCAGCCTGTCTTCAGGCAGGTGTCATTTCCCCTTTCCGTTTCGTCCGCACTTTTATCCCAGCGTCATATCTCCCTTTTTGATCCATCCGGCACGGCGGCAGATCATGGCGATCAGCGGGCAGAGCACGGCGGGGATCACGAAGGAGATCAGGATCAGACCTGCCCAGTCCATACCGGTGATCGAAGCTTTCAGTCCTGCCGCGACATCATTGACCCAGCCGGTATACACACCGATCTGGCCGACCAGACCGCAGGTTCCCATTCCGGAAGAAACGGCGGCTCCGTTCATTTCCAGCCGGAATACGCAGGTGGCAAGAGGTCCCGTAACAGCCGAAGTCACGATCGGCGGAATCCAGATGCGCGGATTTTTCACGATGTTTCCCATCTGAAGCATCGACGTACCGATGCCCTGTGAGATGAGGCCGCCCCACTTGTTTTCGGGAAAGGACATAACGGCGAAACCGATCATCTGCGCACAGCAGCCGGCCACCGCAGCGCCGCCGGCCAGACCCGTCAGGCCCAGGGCCGCGCAGATCGCGGCGGACGAGATCGGCAGAGTAAGTGCGATCCCGACGAGGACGGAAACGATAATACCCATCAGGAAGGGCTGCAGCTCCGTTGCCCACATGATCACTTCCCCGACCTTCATGGCAGCCGCTCCCAGAGGCGGTGCCAAAAGGGC
>JABUSX010000417.1 GCA_021442545.1 Eubacterium sp.
GCCATGGAGACCTATGACGGCGCATTCCGCGTCGGTATGGGTGCCGAAGCCATCAAAGAACTGCTCAGCACGATCGATCTGGACAAAGAATACGAATCGCTGCGGGAAGAGCTGGAAAACGCATCCGGCCAGAAGCGTACCCGCATTATCAAGAGACTTGAAGTGATCGAGGCTTTCCGTGAATCCGGAAACCGTCCGGAGTGGATGATCATGGACTGCATTCCGGTCATTCCGCCGGATCTGCGTCCGATGGTACAGCTGGACGGCGGTCGTTTTGCGACCTCCGATCTGAACGATCTGTACCGCCGTATCATCAACCGGAACAACCGTCTGAAACGCCTTCTGGATCTCGGCGCACCGGATATCATCGTGCGCAACGAGAAGAGAATGCTGCAGGAAGCCGTGGATGCACTGATCGATAACGGCCGCCGCGGTCATCCGGTTACAGGACCCGGAAACCGTGCGCTGAAGTCGCTCTCCGATATGCTGAAGGGTAAATCCGGACGCTTCCGTCAGAACCTGCTCGGAAAACGTGTCGACTATTCCGGCCGTTCCGTTATCGTTAACGGACCGGAGCTTAAGATCTATCAGTGCGGTCTTCCGAAGGAAATGGCGATCGAGCTGTTCAAGCCCTTCGTTATGAAAGAACTCTGTGCCTACGGCACTGCACATAATATTAAGAATGCCAAGAAGATGGTGGAAAAACTTCAGCCGGAAGTCTGGGACGTTCTGGAAGAAGTCATCAAAGAGCATCCGGTCATGCTGAACCGTGCACCTACGCTTCACCGTCTCGGCATCCAGGCTTTCGAGCCGATCCTTGTAGAAGGTAAGGCCATCAAGCTTCACCCGCTCGTATGTACGGCTTTCAATGCTGACTTCGACGGCGACCAGATGGCTGTCCACCTTCCGCTTTCGGTAGAGGCGCAGGCAGAATGCCGCTTCATGCTGCTTTCTCCGAACAACCTGCTGAAACCCTCGGACGGAGGTCCCGTGGCAGTTCCTTCGCAGGATATGGTTCTGGGAATCTACTATCTGACTCAGATGCGTCCCGGTGCCAAAGGAGAAGGAAGCAACTTTAAGGATATGAATGAGGCCCTTCTGGCCTATGAGAACGGATATATTACCTATCAGACCGAGATCAATGTACGTCTGCAGGGTAAAAATGCCGACGGCGAGCCGGTTTCCTGTGTTGTGAAGACAACGCTCGGCAGAATGCTCTTTAATGAGATCATTCCGCAGGATCTCGGCTATGTGGATCGTTCCAAACCGGAAAACGCACTCGTTCCGGAAATCGATTTCATGGTTGCCAAGAAAGATCTGAAGGCGATCCTGGAAAAGATCATTGATATTCATGGTGCAACAAAGACGGCCGAGGTTCTCGACCAGATCAAGAACATGGGCTATCATATTTCGACGAAGGCCGGCATCACGGTTTCCATTTCGGATATGACGGTTCCGGGAGATAAGCCTGCTCTTATCGCGGAAGCAGAAGCCCGCGTTGATGAGATCAACCGCCGCTTCAAACGAGGCCTGAGTACGGAAGAGGGCCGCTATAAAGATGTTATTGCTGTCTGGAAGGACACGGACGAAAAGCTGACCAAGGATCTGCTGAACGGTCTGGATCATTACAACAACATCTATATGATGGCGAATTCCGGTGCCCGTGGTTCCGATAAGCAGATCAAGCAGCTTGCCGGTATGCGCGGACTGATGGCTGATACGACCGGTCATACGATCGAGCTGCCGATCAAGTCCAACTTCCGTGAAGGTCTGGACGTTCTGGAATACTTCATGTCGGCGCACGGCGCCAGAAAAGGTCTGTCCGATACGGCTCTTCGTACGGCGGACTCCGGTTACCTGACCCGTCGTATGGTCGACGTATCGCAGGAACTGATCATTCATGAGGCAGACTGCAGCGTGGGACGTGATCAGATTCCGGGCATGGAAGTCTATGCATTCTATGAAGGTAAGGAACAGATCGAAAGCCTGAAGGAGCGTATCACGGGACGTGTTTCCTGTGAAGCGATCTGTGACAAGGACGGAAACGTACTGGTTAAGGCAAACCAGATGATCACTCCGCGCCGTGCGGAACGTGTGATCACGGAAGGCGTGGATGAAAACGGCGATGCTCTGACGCGCGTCAAGATCCGTACGATCCTGACCTGCCGTTCACACCTGGGCATCTGCGCGAAGTGCTACGGTGCAAACATGGCGTCCGGTGAAGTGGTTCAGGTCGGTGAATCCGTCGGTATCATCGCGGCACAGTCGATCGGTGAGCCGGGTACACAGCTGACGATGCGTACCTTCCATACCGGCGGTGTTGCGGGCGGCGATATCACACAGGGTCTTCCCCGTGTTGAGGAGCTGTTCGAGGCCAGAAAGCCGAAGGGTCTTGCGATTATCACGGAGATCGCCGGCACGGCAGCCTTTAAGGAAACCAAGAAGAAACGCGAGATCGTCGTAACCAATTCGGAAGACGGATCCTCCAAGACCTATCTGATCCCGTACGGATCCGTGCTGAAGGTAGAGGACGGACAGACAGTCGAAGCGGGCGATCCGCTTACCGAAGGTTCCATGAATCCGCATGATATCCTGCGGATCAAGGGCATCACCTCGGTTCAGGATTATCTGCTTCGCGAAGTACAGCGTGTGTACCGTCTGCAGGGCGTGGAAATCTGCGACAAGCACATCGAAGTTATTGTGCGTCAGATGCTGAAGAAGGTCCGGATCGACGAAGCCGGAGATACGGAAATGCTTCCGGGACGTATGGTCGACTACCTGGATTTCGAAGAAGAAAACGAGAAAGCGGAAGCCGAAGGCCTGCGGCCTGCTGAGGGAACGAGGATCCTGCTTGGTATCACAAAGGCATCTCTTGCAACAGATTCCTTCCTTTCCGCCGCATCCTTCCAGGAAACGACACGTGTTCTCACCGATGCGGCCATCAAAGGAAAGGTCGACCATCTGTCAGGCCTGAAAGAAAATGTTATCATAGGTAAGCTGATTCCGGCCGGTACCGGTATGAAATACTACAGCAATCTTGTGCTGGATACCGACGGACAGAAGCCTGTGAGGTCCGGCAGAATGAGGTTCGATGATCCGATTATTCCGCCTCAGGACTATGAAGAGGTATCGGATGATCAGGACGAATCCGAAATAACGGATGACGGACAGAACGATCTGATCGAAGACGAGACCGAAATTATTTTGGAAGAGTCTCCGGTCATAGAGTAAACAGAAACATATATGCAGGGCCCTGCCGGACGGCAGGGCTCTTCTGTGAAGGGATTCATTATGCAGTTAGCTGAACTGATCTTCCTTGCCGTGGGACTTTCGATGGATGCGTTTGCGGTTTCCATTACGAAAGGCCTTCAGATCAAAAAAATGCGTTTTCGGTACGCCGTCATACCCGGAATCTGGTTCGGCGTATTTCAGGCATTGATGCCGGTGATCGGATTCTTGCTGGGCAGTACGTTCTGCGGTCTTATTGAAAACATTGACCACTGGATCGCAGCAGTGATCCTCGGCCTGATCGGCGGGAATATGATCCGGGAAGCCGTGACGGAAAAAGAGGAGAACGAGGGAGAAGCGAAAACCGGAAAAGACGAAGGTCCGGACATGGGATTTGTCACCATGCTGCTGCTGGCGGTCGCGACGAGTATCGACGCACTGGCAATCGGTCTTTCTTTTGCGTTTCTGAAGGTTGATATCGTGCCGGCCGTAACCTGCATCGGACTGATCACCTGCGGTTTATCGATAGCCGGTGTTTATGTCGGTCATGCATTTGGTTCACGCTTCAAAAAAGGTGCCGCCATATTAGGAGGAGGTATCCTCATTGCAATCGGGGTAAAGATCCTTCTGGAGCATCTCGGAATCCTGGTCTTCTGATTTCTGAATGAAAGAGTGCCGGACAATATGCAGAATTCTGCTGTGTCCGGCACTGCTGTATTTAATATACATCCGCTGTATGCCATGTCCCGGACGATCCGGAAGATCATGGCTGTTTTATTCTCAGAGAGCGTCCGCCATATCGTAGAGTCCGGCAGGCTGATCCGCAAGGAAGCGCGCCGCCGCAAGAGCCCCTTTCGCAAAGATCGCGCGGGAGTGGGCACTGTGTGAAATCTTTATGACTTCGTCCGTCCCGGCAAAAATCACATCATGCTCACCGACGATGGTACCGCCCCGCACAGACGAGATGCCGATCTCCTTCGGATCCCGTTTTTCATGACGGGCGCTGCGGTCGAAGGTATAGGTGTAAGCCTCCTCCATAGCTGCATTAATGCTGTCTGCAAGTGCAAGTGCCGTTCCGCTCGGCGCATCCAGCTTGCG
>JABUSX010000146.1 GCA_021442545.1 Eubacterium sp.
GCCAGCATGGTCTTTCCGCCCGGCGCCGCACAAAGATCCAGAACACGGTCATCCGGCTGTATTCCGGCGGCAAGCACGGCCTTCTGCGAACTCAGATCCTGCACCCAGATCTCTCCCTTCCGGAATTCCTCGAGAGAATCCGGTCGAATCCCCGGAGGAAGGAAGAAGGCACCGGAAACCGTGTTCCCGGGAATGAATTTCTTATGAAGATCCGCCTGCCGGTTTTCTGCCGCTCCATCTGCATGAACGTCTCCGGCCGCATGATCCGTACAGGACATTTCTTCCGAAATCTCTGCCGGACAGTTCCTTTCGTTCTGCGCCGAAAGGGTTTCAAACTTCACCCCTTCACGCACATGAACACACAGAGGTCTTTCCTCCAGAAAGGCCCTGCAGATCGCTTCCGTCTTTTCAGGGCCGTATGCTTTCGACCAGATGCGTACCGTTTCTTCCGGAACCGAAACGGATACGGAGAGGTCTTTTTCCGGAGAACCGGACTCAGACGGCCAGGACCCCTTCTCAATCTCACGAAGAGCATTCCGCAGCACTCCGTTCACAAAGCTTCGAAGTCCTGAAAAACCTTTTGAAACTGTCAGCTTCACGGCTTCGCTGACTGCGGCATGATGAGGCACGGCATCCATATGCAGGATCTGAAAGACAGCCATCCGCAGAATCGTGCGGATCTGCGGTTTCATTTTCCGGACCGGCGTGCGCGATACGTGGTTCAGAAGATCATCCAGCTGAATCCGGTATTCGATCGTTCCGATGACAAGTCTTCGGAAGAAAGCTCTTTCCGAAGCATCTCCCTTCATGTTTTCCAGAAAATCGCGGACGACAAGATGGCTCTGCCTGCCGTCACGTTCCACGGCAAGCAGAGCCTCATATGCAGATTCACGGGAGTTGACAGACCGTCTGCTCATACTTTTCTGTTCTCACCTGCGTCTGGACAAAAAGAGCATACGCATCAGAGCTGCCAGAGAGGTTGCCACCGATGCCACATAGGTCATGGCCGCCGCCCCCAGAACCTTCTTCGCACCGACCAGTTCCTCCTGCTGCATGAAGCCGCTCTCGCTGAGCTTCACCAGTGCCCTTTTCGATGCATTAAATTCTACCGGCAGCGTCACAAGCTGAAACAGCAGTGCCAGGGAAAACAGGATGATTCCGATATTGATCAGAATCGGCAGGGAAAATAACAGTCCGAAGATAAAGAGGATCCAGGAAAACCGGGAACCGAAACCGGCAATCGGCACAAGCGTGCTGCGCACGCGAAGCGGCCCGTAACTGCGGGCATCCTGAATCGCATGACCGCATTCATGTGCTGCCACGCCCTGGGCTGCCAGTGATCTCTGATTAAATACCGTTTCGGACAGATTTACCGTCTTTGTACGCGGATCGTAATGATCGGTCAAAGATCCGTGCACCTGGCGGACCTGCACGTTGTACAGTCCCTCGCTCTGGAGGATCATCTGCGCGACC
Organism: Eubacterium sp.; assembly: GCA_021442545.1. Lineage (GTDB taxonomy): Bacteria > Bacillota > Clostridia > Lachnospirales > Lachnospiraceae > Bilifractor. Next base: position 1,474 of record JABUSX010000146.1, read on the forward strand.
TGTGCTCCCGTCATGCCGTTCCGGGCTGCCACTTTACTGAAATTTGTAAATGTATTCTGCATACTGATCTGAACAATCAGCGAAAAGAAAAATGCGCCGATCAGTACCAGAAATGACCAGTCAAACTGATATGAAATGCCTCTGCTTCCGATAAAATACATAACTTAAAACAACCTTTCTCCTGCCGAATCAGCCCTGCAGTTCCCGAATTGCTTCGATCAGCTCTTTGTAATCGACTTTAACTTTTTCAAAAAGTGCCTCTGTTCCTTCCATGCTTCCGCCGCGCAGTGCATCGGAAAGTTCCGCAGAAGAATCACCCAGCCTGTCAAAGTTCAGGTTCCTGCAGACACCCTTGATCGTATGAGATGCACGGAAGGCCGTTTCGGCATCCTTTGCTTCCATCGCGGAAACCAGCTCATCAAAACTCTTGTCATCCAGAAAGCGGAGAATGAATTTCATAACAAATTTTTCGCCCGGAAGCCTTTTCAGAACTCCGTCCAGATCGCCGCCCGTTTTAGCGTAAAATTCCCGTAATTCCATGTTTTTTTCCTTCCTTTTTCCCGTTAAATACCCGTTTTTTTCTGCTTCCGGTCATTCCTCTGCGATATATCCGGGCTTTTCCTCTGCTGTAATGCAGGAGGCCATCCATCCGGTGGTCCGGCTGACCTCATTCTCCGGCTCCGTCCACATCGTTTTCACATACATAACCACATTTCTGACCTTGTCATCTATTTCAGCGGTAAAACGAACCAGCCGGTCCGGTTTTTCCGGAGAAGCCATGTTGATCTCATCTGTGAGGCGGGCGATCGTTTCTTTTCCGATGAAACGGATCACCTGTTCATTCGAAGCCGGCGACTGGATATTTTCCGGTAATCCGAAATCCATGGCTTCCGGCACGATGCAGGTCATCACATCCGCCTTGCGGTCATACTGAAGAAGAACCTCTTCCATTTTTCCGAGGAAACCGATATAGTCGAATGTTCTGCCGCCCCATTCCCGGCTGACGCTGGATCTGACTTTCATATCCGCAAAGTCAAACAGATCCTGTGCCGAAGAGCGGATACGGTGATGCGAATTGTTCTCCAGAATATTCAGCTGCATCTTCTCCTGTACTTCGTCCTGCACTTCTTCCAGAATTTCAAGCAGCTTCGGATTGAAGGTTCCGCATTCCCCGTTCCGGATCATGTCCATGGCTTTCTCATGCGAATATGCCGCTTTATACACACGCTCGCTTGTCAGAGCGTCATAAACATCCGCAATCGAAACGACCTGAGCATAGATCGGAATCTGATCTCCCTTCAGCCGTTCCGGGTAACCGCGCCCGTCATAGCGCTCGTGATGCCACATGCAGATATCTCTGGCATATTTCAGCACCGGCTGATCCTCCACGTGAAGAATATCATCCAGCATCTTGGCACCCGCCGCAGAATGCCCTTTCATGATCTGGAATTCTTCATCCGTAAAACGTCCCGGCTTGTTCAGGATCTCATCCGGAATTGCAAGTTTTCCGATGTCATGCAGAGAAGACGCCGTACAGATCTGCGAGATCTTTTCCGCATTCAGATGATATTCCGGATACCTTTCGGAAAAGTGACGCAGCAGGATCTCTGTCATTGTATTGATATGAATGACGTGAAGGCCGGATTCTCCGTTGCGGAACTCGACCACGTTTCCGAGCAGGGACACCATCATCTGGTTGCTCCGCTCTTTTTCGACCATCTGCTCTGTCACCATGTGCATCAGCGTATTCTGTTTTGCAAACAGAGCCAGCGTATTGGCCACGCGCTGTTTGACGATGGCTTCGTTATAAGGCTTTTTAATATAATCCGTCGCACCGAGTTCATACGCCTTCTGGATAAAATCTTCGCCTTCTTCCGCGGAGATCATGATCACAGGTATGAAATCAATGATCCGGTTTTTCTTCATGTAATCCAGTACTTCGAGGCCGTTCATGCCGGGCATGACAAGATCCAGAAGCAGAAGGTCGATCTCGTCGCCTTTCTTTTCCAGAATCTCAACGACCTGTTTTCCATCCTCTGCTTCTTCCATCTCATACAGGTCTTCCAGGAGGAAGACCAGCATGGCACGGAGCATATCATTATCATCTGCAACCAGTATTCTTTGTTTCATCAGCAATGACCTCCCCCGAAAAATCCGGGAGCCTAAAGCAGTAAAAAAATCATACAGTTATGTTCAGTATAACGTATTTACAGCTTCTTTGCCAGTGCATCCGGGTTTGCCGCGTAAGCCAAAGCCGTTTTTTCCGTGATTTTCCCGTTTTGATACAGTTCAAGCAGACTGCTGTCCATTGAACGCATGTCTTTTCCGGAAGAATAGATGATTCCGTCGATCTGATGGATCTTATTGTCACGAATCAGATTCCGTATGGCCGGCGTAACATTCATAATCTCAAATGCAGGCACAAGTCTGCCGTCCACGGAGGGAATCAGCTGCTGGGAAACAACTGCATTCAGGACAGAAGAAAGCTGGATCGCGATCTGGCGCTGCTGATTAGCCGGAAAGACATCGATGATCCGGTTGATCGTATTGGCAGCCCCCAGTGTGTGCAGGGTCGAAAACAGCAGATGACCGGTCTCTGCGGCAGTGACTGCAACGGAAATCGTTTCGTAATCCCGCATTTCGCCGAGAAGGATTACGTCCGGGCTCTGCCGGAGCGCGGCCCGAAGCGCTGAAATGTAGCTTTCCGAATCCAGATGGATCTCTCTCTGGCTGACCAGGCTCTTTTTGTGACGATGCAGAAACTCGATCGGATCTTCAAGCGTAATAATATGATTCGCCCGCGTCTCATTGATATGATCGATGATGCAGGACAG
>JABUSX010000023.1 GCA_021442545.1 Eubacterium sp.
CTGCTCCTGCCTTCGGATGAATGGACGCAGAATGCGATGTCTTATTGCGGATGGAAGGCAGAAAAAGCCTTCGGAAAGTGGGCGGTTTACTCCCGTGCCGGCGAGGGATGGATCGTGACGCAGTATCCTTCTCTGAGCGGCAGCCAGGGTATGTTTTATACCTTGTCGAATCAGGAGACCGGAAAGCTGATCGTGATCGACGGCGGCTGGGAAGCGGATGAGGAGCAGGTACGCCGCGTCATAGAGGAACACGGGGGCGTGGTGGATATCTGGTTCCTGACGCATTATCACAAGGATCATATCGATGCTTTTAACAGGATCTATCCGGATCCGCAGGGCATTGAGATACGTCAGGTCTATGTGTCCGACGCCGATCCGGATACGCTGCGGGCTTCCTTCCGTGACTGGGATAATCCGGAAAGTTATGCCGCTTTCCTGGAAGTGGCTGCCGGACAGGAAAATATCACGCCTCTGTACACCGGCGACGAGCCGGAGATCGATGACAGCCTGTCGGTCAAGGTTCTGAATGCCTACTCCGAAAAACTTCCGGAACGGACGAAGGATCTTTCGAATGACCTTTCGCTGGTTCTGAAATTCAGCGGAGAAACAGACAGCATCCTGTTCTGCGCGGATGCCCGCGGGAAATGGGTCGGGAAGAGGATGATAAAGTTTTTTGAAGAAGATCTGAAGTCGGAGTATCTGCAGCCGGGGCATCATGGAAACAACGGGCTTCCGGACGCGGTATACGATCTGGTTTCTCCTTCCGTGGCTCTGTTTGATCTGCCTGCAGACATTCTGATCAGTGATGACTACGGGGCGAAAGAACTGAACATTCGTTTTCAGGCTATGGATGTTACCACATACGATTATTCAACGGCACCGAACGGTTTTTTGTTTAAGTAAAACGTGAAACGGAACAGAAAGGAAGCCGCCGTGACAAGAACGGATTTTGTCCGAACCTATCCGGAACCGGATTTTAATGAGGGGATCTTCCGGGAAGGACTCCCGGAATGTATGTATGCATTTTCGGATCTGAGAACCGGAATCCTGGAGGTTCTGGATTTTGAAGGAACCGAGGATGTGCTGGAGATCGGATCCGGCTGCGGCACGTTTACCGGATTCCTGGCAGACCGCTGCAGAACCGTCACTTCTCTGGAGACAGATGCCGAAGCTCTTGAAGTATGCAGGATACGCCACAAAGACAGGAAGAATATTGCATATCACGAGGTTCCGTTCAGGAATTTTGAAACGGAGGCTCTCTTTGATCTGATCGTTCTGGTCGATGTGCAGGAAAAACCGGAAGACGGTTTTGCGGAAAAACTGGGCCGGCTTCTGAAAGAGAACGGACAGCTGGTGATCGCGGCTGAGAATCCGTACGGAATCTCCCGGCAGTCCTTTTATCCGGACCGGGACGAGCGCTGGCAGGAGGATTCTCTGTGCTTTCTTTCCCGTCGTCAGATCCTGCGGATCGCGGAAAAAGCCGGGCTCCCGTCATGCCGTTTCTTTTATCCTTTCCCGGACCACCGGTTTGCGGAAGCAGTCTATTCGGACCGGTATCTGCCTTCTCCGGGTGATCTGCACGGATCGATCCGGAATTTCACGGAAACGGGAATGACGCTCCTGGACGAGCAGGCCGCCTGGAAACGTGTCTGTGCGGAGGAAAAGTTTCCGGAGTTCTGTAACGCGTATCTTGCCGTCGCCTCACGAAAAGAACCGGAAAATCAGGTGCTCTATGTCAAATCCTCGAAAGACCGGGCACCGGAACATGCGATCCTGACGAGGATCTGTACGAACCGGAGCGGAGAGCTCTTTGTGGAAAAACGTCCGGCCGTTCCGGAGGCTGCAGTACACGTCCGGAAACTGGAGGAGATCTTCGATAAACTTTCGGGGATCTATCCGAAAGCCGGTTTGCGGCCGAATATGTGTCTGTCAGACCGGAACAGCGGGGAGAGCCTGAAACGCTGTACAGAAGAGAATACGGCATGGAATAACAGAGCAGCGGATGGGAAAACGGAGGCTGTGCGTTTTGCATGGGCGGAAGGACAGACACTTGAGAAAATTCTGGATGACCTCTGCAAAGACGGAAAGAGAGAAGAGGCGGAGCGTCTGTTTACGGATTATCTGACGCAGATTACAGCCCTTGCAGGAGAGCCCTTTGAGAAAACGGAAGATTTTGTGAGAGTATTCGGAGATGCGGATCTCCCTGACGGACTGAGTGCATCGAGGGACGGAAACATCGATCTCCTGCTGCATAATGTTCTGCTTCCCGACTCTTCGAAAACAGAAGACGGCACGGTCATCGATTATGAATGGACCTTTGATTTTCCGGTTCCGGTCAGATTTGTTTTGTACCGGATCCTGTACTACCGCTTTGTTCATCTCGGAATGAGCGAAGACCCGGCCGCCCGGAAATGGTATGCCAGGTTCGGAATAAGCGAGAGTGAACAGAGCAGTTTTGAAAACATGGAAAGGTGCTTTCAGCAGTATATTCTGGGGACGCGTCACACGATCGATGAGATCCGGATGAAGCTTGCCCCGGGACGCCTGACCCGCACCGAAACGCAGGAAGTCTTTGAAGAAAGGCTGCGGCATCTGACATGGCGTATCTTTCAGGACGGAGAGTGCACGGGCGAAGGAAGCATCCACGGTCTGACAACGGCGGATATCCGGGAAAAGCTCCGCCCCGGCGTCAGCGAGATCGATTTCTGTCCCTTCCGCGGGATCGGCGTATTAAAGTCGTTCCGGGCGGAGGACGAACACGGACGTGAACTGGCGTGCCGGATGGATGAGAGTATTTCTTTAAACGAAGGAATGACTGCTTTTGTCCGCCGGGAGCCGCGGATCCGGATCCGGCTGCATGAAGACGGTGTCAGTGAAGTACATATCACCTATCAGATCGTATCATTGGATGATACTTCCGTTGCCGGTCTCTGTACGGAGGTATTACGGGAAAAATACGAAAAACTGATGAAGGGAACGGGATCCTCCGGAAAAGATCCGTCAGAAACAGGCGAAAACAGGATGAGTCATTATCTCAGAAAAGCGATTCAGAATACAAAAAATTACGGACTTTCGGACACGATCTCACGCGCGGTCCGTCTGATGAAGCGGCCTGCAGGCTCCTATCAGTCCATAAAGAAAAGAGAAGAGCGGAACCAGAGGATCACGGCATGGCTGCAGAGCCTGGAGCCGGACGAGAACAGAAAAAAAGAAGAGAGGCAGACAGCCTTTTCCTATCGCCCGAAATTCAGCATCCTGGTTCCTCTTTATGAGACAGGGGAGATCTTTCTGGATGAGCTGATCCGTTCCGTGCAGGCGCAGACCTATGAGAACTGGGAACTTTGTTTTTCCGACGGCAGCCGGGAGAAGGAGAGGCTCCAGAATATCCTGAAGAAGTATCAGGAAAAGGATCCCCGCATTCTGTATACGGCAGAGGCAAAGGGACCTCTCGGGATCTCTTCGAATACGAATCAGGCGTATACGATCGCGGCAGGAGATGTGATCGTGCTGGGCGATCATGACGATCTGTTTGCCTGTGATGCTCTGTTTGAATGTGTAAAGGCAATGAATGCGGATCCGGAGATCGATGTCCTCTATACCGACGAGGATAAGACCGATGAAACGGCATCCCGTTTCTTTGACCCGGTCTGCAAACCGGATCTGAACATGGAACTTCTGCGCAGTTGCAATTATATTACGCATATGTTTGTGGTGAAGAAGAGTATTGTGGAAAAGACGGGACTTTTCGATGACACGTATAACGGTGCGCAGGATTATGACTTTATTCTGCGCTGTGTGGAACAGGCAAAAAAAGTCTGCCACATCCCGAAGGTGCTTTATCACTGGAGAATCAGTGAAACATCCACAGCAGGAAATCCGAAGGCCAAAACCTATGCCTATGAAGCCGGAGCAAGGGCTCTGCAGGCACATTATGACCGCATGGGCATGAAGGCAAAGGCAGAACCGGCGGAAGACGCGGGTTATTACCTGACCGTCTGGCCGAAAGAAAAAGAAGATAAAACGATCCGGGTCTCCTTCCTGGCCGCGGATGTCCGCACAAAAAGACAGGCCAATACTCTCGCTGTGCTTCTCAGGGAAAGAGATCCGGATTTTCCGGGAGAACTGCGGATCGTGGACTGGTCCTCGAATCCGCGGGTCTGTCAGGATGGCAGGCTTGGCGCCTTCCTGCAGCAGCTGCAGGAGGAAGGCAGAGCGGTGATCATACCGGGAGATACGGAAACAGCCGATCTTAGGAATCCTGCAAAGTGGTACAACAAGGAATATCTCCG